>NZ_JAFCMA010000015.1:0-174555 GCF_018130125.1 Bradyrhizobium sp. AUGA SZCCT0177
CCCCTCGTCATGACGACGGCCGACGCCCCTCTGAGTGGGACGGGATGGCTATTGATGTGCAGGTGATTTGGGGTGGAGGGAAAGGGAAATATTTTTGATTTTCGGAAATTCTGGACTTGACATGATTTCTGACAATCGGAAGTGATTTGCCCGTCGTGCCGTTTTGTCGCAGTCCGATGTCGTCCCGGCGAAGGCCGGGACCCATACTCCGTGTCGCTTATTGTTGCAGAAGGTCTCCAACGTCAGTGCTCTTGCCGACAGGCCGCGGCGTATGGGTCCCGGCCTTCGCCGGGACGACAACGGGACGACGACACAAGACAGGACGACGACTAAAGCAGATGCGACAGATCGCTCCAGTCGGGATTCTCTTCTTCGATCAACCGTACCTTCCAGTCGCGATGCCAGTTCTTCAACTGCTTCTCGCGCGCTATGGCTTCCTGCGGCGAGGCATACGTCTCCATGTAGACCAGGCGCGTAACGCCGTACTTCTTGACGAACTCCGACCCGCGTCCGGCGCGATGCAGCGTAAGGCGATTGCTGAGATCGTTGCAGACGCCGATGTAGAGCGTTCCGTGGCGGGCAGAGGCGAGGATGTAGACGTAGTAGGTGCGGGGGGTGGTCATGGTGTCAGCAACTGGCTGTTATGGAGTCGTCGTCCCGGCGAAGGCCGGGACCCATACGCCGCGGCGGGTGTTGTGAAAAATACTGTTCGACGATTGTGCCCAAAATCCAATCCTGTGGTTATGGGTCCCGGCCTTCGCCGGGACGACGCAAGATGTTAGGCCTCACACTTCCGCCGGCATCTCCACCGCTTCCGCCTTCACCGGCATCGGCCACGTCTCGTATCTCTCCGGCAGGTTCACCGGCCGATAATCCTTCACGTCAGCCATCCGCTTCACCACCGACTCATGCACAACCGCGCCTTCCGGAATCACCCTTGGCTCCGCATCCGGAATGTAAAACCCAAAATACACCTGCCGCTTCGGCCACTCCCTGTACTTCGCGCTCTTCGGCAAGAATTCGAGCAGCCACCACGCGCCCGTCAGCGACGTATGCACCTCGCCGCGCACATCAGGCGCGACATAGGAGAACGGGCTGTTCTTGCGCGGAATCCCCCAGGCGAGCTGGTTGACATTGGCGTGGTTGAACTTGAGGCCGGCTTTTTCGGCCTCGTCGATCATCCAGAGCAGCGGATATTTGGAGAGGCCGGATTGCTTTTCGGGATAGCCGCCGCCGATATCGGCGTGCACGCCTGAAAACCACACCTGCAAGATATCCTGCGGCGCGTTCTTGATGTCGTTGAAGCGGACTGGCTTGTAGGTCTGCGGCGCGTCCCACTTCTTTAACCGGAACATGCAGCGCCGCTCGTCGATCGAGATCGCCTGCCGGAATGTCTGCACGCTCGGGTTCTGCAGCGTCCAGGCCAGTTCCTCCAGACTCGGGAGATAGAACCGGTCGGGCCGCGGCACGATCACGCTCGCCACCGTATCCCAGACGCCGACGAAGCGGATGACAGGCCAGCGCGCCGAGGTGATGCGCGCGAACTGCGCGGCGTTGTCGAACGGCGAGGGCGGCTCGGCATCCTCGGCGGCGGCGGCGTCGACGCGCCCCCTGAATTTTTCGCGCAGCTTCGGCGCCTCGTCGCTGGAGAACGCCTTGTAGGCGATCAGGCCCGAGCCTGCGAGATTGGCCTGCTCTTCCGTGATCAGGCCGATCTTGTGGATCAGCCCCGCCAGCACCCGCACGGTGTAGGCGCCGCGGGAAAAGCCGAACAGGTAGATCTGGTCGCCCTCGCGCCAGTTCTGCACCAGGAAGCAATAGGCCGCCAGCACGTTGTCATCGAGCCCATAGCCGGTGGCGAGCCCCAGGATGGCGTTGAAATTCTGCCTGAGCCGGTGCCACGTGTTCGGCCGCGCCAGCGTGCCGACCCCGGGATCGTAAAACACCAGCTGCCGCGGCTCGGTCTTCTCGGTCTTGCGCAGGCAGCGATAGAGCTTCAGCACATTGGAGATGTTTTCGGAAATCTCGTTGCCGGTGCCGTCGCAGCAGATGACGATGTTTCTGGATTCCATGAAGGGTGCCCCGGAGAGATGCAGCCGGAAGTTTAGCCGGGGATTCGCGGGGAGGCGAGGGGACTGGTGGGCGGTCGAAGGAGATTTCATACGCTACCACGGGCGGACTTAGTCTTTAGTCATGAGTCGGAGCGCGAGAACGTGCGATGATAAGCGGGAGCTTGACCCTCCACCCATGGTTGCGCTTTGATGAGGGTTGCTGGAGGAATTGATGACCCAATACGAGATAATAATGGGGGCCACGCTAGAGCCATCAGAAGATGAGATTGTTGCTGTCATCGAAGCTGCCCGACGCGACGTGCGTTATCTGGTCACGGACTATCCTGTCGAGCTTCTAGTTTCAAAGTTCAAAGAGGAACCGAAGCAGGAAGGGGACATTTACATTCCGGAGTACCAACGCAAGCTTCGCTGGACCGATCAAGCTCAGTCGTACTTCATTGAAAGCGTCATCTTACGCATCCCTGTCCCGCCGATTTTTTTCTACGACGTCAAAGGACGACTTGAAATAGTCGATGGCTCGCAACGAGTTCGAACTCTTGCTCGTTTTGTGAATGATGAGTTCACTCTAGGTGAACTAGAAAAGCTCGATATATTGTCCGGGCTAAAGTATTCGGAGCTCCCAAGTACGATCCAAAAGCGCTTATTCAACACTCCTATTCGATCGTTCGTTCTTGACGAAGGCACGGACGAAAGCACTCGGATCGAACTGTTCAGACGATTGAACACGACCGGCAAGACGCTGCATGATGCTGAGATTAGAAAAGGGGCGTTTCGTGGCGATTTTCTGGATTTGATTCTTGAGTGTGCTGCCACGCCACTATTTAAGTCCCTTTCACCGAGAATCTCAAAATCGGCTGACCCGGAAAGCGAGCGACAAGAACTTGTTACTCGATTCTTCGTGTATTCCGATCATTACTTAGAATTCAAGCACGACGTCCGTCGCTTTCTTGATCTTGAGGTCATCCGTCAGAACAAGACAATTTCCGCAGGCGAAGTGCAGCAGAAGCGCGTCGAGTTCAACAATACAATGACGTTTATTGAAGCGAACTATCCCACTGCCTTCTATCGAGGTGGAAAGGGCGGGACTTTGCCACGGGTTCGGTTTGAAGCGGTAGCCGTTGGGACCTGTTTGGCACTCCGCGAAAAGCCTGACCTTGCCTTCGATGGCAACGCGGATTGGATGTTCGGCGACGAACTGAATGCGCTGGTCCGAACTCACGCGAGTAATAGCGGTCCACGATTGCGCGATCGCATTGAGTATGTGAAAAAACAACTGTTGGCGATCGAATGATCGAGTCTGATTTTCGTGCTCGCATCTCCGGCGTTTCGTACTACCTCCGCTCTCTACGAGAGTTGGAATTGAGTCATCGAACTCCGGGGCGCGGCTTTTATCGCGCGGCTGCTACGCTTGCGGCGTCAAGAGCTGCATCATTCATCATGATCTATAATTGCGTTGAATTTGCCACGCGAGAGACTGTGATCAATGTCCGAAAAAAGATGCAAGCCGAGTCCGCGCTATTCCACGAGCTTAACGGATACTGGCAGCAAGAGATCGTCCACGCCCACTTTAGGAGCAAATTACAGGATGGTGTCAATCACACCTCGCTCATGAGCGAATTCGTTCAGTTCGTTCCGGGTAAGGTCACTTGGCTAAACAAAGGCGATGCGATTCCATTTTCTGGAAACATCGATCATGAAAAGCTTATCAAGTTTGCTCGCGATATCGGCGATCGTCGATGGCGGCCGCCAAGAGATACGCTTGGAGGGTCCGACCTTCTGACAGTGAAGACTGCGCGCAATAACTTGGCTCACGGGGAAGAGACATTTGAGGCCGTTGGAGGCAATTACTCGGTTGCAGATATTGCCGATAAGCTGCAGCGTGTTAAATCGTTCATGTGCTCTTACATTCAAATGATGGAGCGGTACGCGACGAGACGTACTTATATCAGCTAACAAAGTCGCGCAGGTCGGGGATAAAGCGTGGATGTGTTTTTAGGGAGCTCTTTTCAATCCGTGACAAAAACCCTGCGGCCGCCCGTAACGACAATTCCGATGCATCGCTAAGCTTAAAGTCTTTTAGGCTGCCAACGGTGGGTGCATCTGGTCCCTCAGAATTGAAAGAGAAAAAGGATGGTTCGCTCCCTTGCTCTCCAAATGCAGCGGTTGGCATTTTTGGAATCTGACGAATCGGTTTTGCCTTAACGTCGACTGTCGCTTGCTCGATCAAGCAGCGCCCGATCCACTCGACCACAGGAACGCTTACCGCATTGCCGATCAGTTTCCAGCGATTGCGTTTTCTCTCCTTCTTCAATGGGCCAACAGCAGTCCAATTAGCAGGAAACCCTTGCATTCGTTCGGCGTCCGATATGCCGGGCGTTATGAAGGCCCGAGTTTCCTTTTTCCAAATTGCGGGTGGCGAGGGTATCGAGAGGGCGGAGCCACCCTTTAAGGGAGGGACGGCTTCCGGTGACCATCCCAAGCCTGTATTCCCCTCAGTCCAATAAAAGCCAAACGATACGGGTGAGGAAGTATCTTCCGAGCTTGTGTTGTCGCTGCCACGAAAGAGAATCGATTGCGGAGAAAGATTACGCGATCCGAGTATGAAAACGCGGCGGCGTCTTTGGGGGACACCAAACTGGCGACTATCTAGAATACGATAGGCCCACTTATAACCAAGGCGCTCAAGATTCGACGTAACGAATTTGAGCGCTGCGCCTCCTTGCAAATGAAGAGCAAATGCAACGTTCTCCAGCAATACAAACTCGGGCTTTTCGCTGGCCGCTTCAAGAATTCGGAAAACCTCTGAGATAAGACCCGATCTATGTCCCTCAATTCCGGCCGTCCTACCGGCTTGACTAAGGTCCTGGCATGGCCAGCCCGCCGTTAGGATATCGCACTTCGGAAGGCGCCTTATTTTTGTGACGTCGCCACGAATTGGAATACGTGGAAATCTACGAAGTAGTACGGAGCGAGCGAGTGGATCGTTCTCGCACATCATCACGGTTTCAAAACCGGCGCGCGATAGACCGAGTTCAAAGCCTCCGATGCCACTAAAGAGACTTGCGACGCGCATGCAGTGTTCGCCCTTTTCCGAATCGTAGCATCCTTTTTGTCAAAACTCGAGCTTTTGTTCTAGCCGCCAAAGCTACGGTATTCGCGACGTCCCGAGCCGCATTGATGCTCTTAACCTCGCACTCCCATACGACAAAAACCTTCCATCCCGCGGCTCGAAGCGAGGCTTGTGCCCGACGATCCCGAGCAACGTTCTTCTCGAATTTATCAAGCCAAAACTCGGCCCTGGTAGCCGGGGTGGTGGTCTTTGGGCATCCGGCATGCCGATGCCAAAAGCAGCCATGCACGAAGACAGCGACGCGCGAAGGGGCAATTACAATGTCGGGTGTCCCGGGTAGGTCACGCCGGTGTAATCGGTAACGGAGGCCTGCTCGGTGAAGGGCTCTCCGAAGGTTGAGCTCTGGCTCCGTCCCTTTCTGTCGAACGGCCGCCATCATCGACGAGCGTTTTTCCTTGGAGACAATATCGGACACTTGAAACTCCGGTCATGAATATTGAGTCCAGATGGGGCCGACAATTCGGGACTGCACGGGCCATCCAAAAACAAAAACGGCCGGGTCCTTCGACCCAGCCGTTCAAAACTCTAAAGCCCGCCAATGAAGCGGAGCTAACCCCTCAGCTCGCCTTCTTCACGTATTCCGGCTTGCCGACCTTCTTCTGGATCGCGCGCTTGAGATCCAGCGCGCGGGGCGACAGCACGTCGGCCTTGGCCTTGAGAAGGTAGCCGTCGAGGCCGCCATTGTGGTCGACGCTCTTCAGCGCGTTGGTCGAGACGCGCAGGCGCACGTTGCGGCCGAGCGCGTCGGAGATGAAGGTGACGTTGACCAGGTTCGGCAGGAAGCGCCGCTTGGTCTTGATGTTCGAGTGGCTCACCTTGTTACCCACCAGCGGGCCCTTGGCCGTCAGTTCGCAGCGCCGAGACATCGCACAAAATCCTCTTCCATCCCCGCAATCAGCAAGCGCATCATGGCGCCGCGCGGGGGTCCAAAATCATGTCCATTTCCAGGAACCGCGGACGTATAGGGCGGCAGGCCCTAGGCGTCAAGGTTTTGCGGGGTTTCGCTTAAGATTTTGCGCACTCCTAAGAGGGCGGCATTGCCGGTTTGGAAGCCATTACAAGGGTTTAAGGATATCAAGACGTTAGGACCATATAAAGGGCGCAATCCCCGCCGACATGAGTGTTCCCCGCGGATTGAGCCGCCGCGAGGAGGCCATTACGCGTTGTTTGCCGGATATTTCTGACTACATAAGCAAGAGCTCACGCCAGCAGGACCGTCAGTTACGTGACCACACGTGCCATTTCGCATCGTTTCGGCCTGGTGGGCAGTCTTGCGGCCGGCGTCCTGCTGTGGCTGGCGCCGCTGGAAGCCTCCGCGCAGGGCCGGCTCGATGCCCATTACGAGGCGTCGCTGGCCGGCATTCCTGTCGGCAAGGGCACCTGGACCATCGAAATCGGCGATGATGCGTTTTCCGCGTCCGCGCAGGGCGGTTCCACCGGCCTGTTGCAGGCGTTTTCGGGCGGCAAGGGTTCCGGCGCCTCCCAGGGCCGCGTCGTGGGTGGCGCGCTGGTCGCCAACGCCTATACCGCGACCACCACGAGTTCGAAGAAATCCGAGACCATCCGCCTCGTGATCGCGAACGGGGGAGTGAAGGATTTTTCCATCGATCCGGAACCGCCTGTTGATCCCGACCGCATCGTCGTGACCGAAGCGCATCGCAAAAACGTGCTCGATCCGATGACGGGCGCGATGATCCGCGTGCCTGGAACGGGCGATCCGCTGTCGCCGGAGGCCTGCCGCACCGGCACCGGCATCTTCGACGGCCGGCTGCGCTACGACCTCAAGCTCGATTACAAGCGCATGGAAAATGTGAAGGCCGAGCGCGGTTATCATGGGCCGGCGGTGGTCTGCGCGGTCTATTTCACGCCGGTCGCGGGCTATATCCCCGATCGTCCGGTGATCAAGCACCTCGCCGCCCAGCGCAACATCGAGATCGCCTTCGTGCCGATCGCCGGCACCCGCATCCTGGTTCCATTCCGCATGACGATTCCGACCCCGTTCGGGCCTGCGATGCTGGAAGCCACGAGTTTTGTCACAACGGCGGCGCCGCCAAGGGTGGCGAAGACGCAGTAACGGCCGTCGTCCCGGCGAAGGCCGGGACCCATAACCACAGGCATTCATTGTTGCAGCAGGTGCAACTTCGACCGGCTCAAAACGGCACGGCCGCGGCGTATGGGTCCCGGCGTTCGCCGGGACGACGAGAGAATGAATCCCATTGACTCTTCACCCTTTCTGATTCGACTCCGAGCCCTCTCAACCTTTAAGGAATTCGCCTGAAAACCCCGCCTTGTGGAGCCCAGGCAAACTTGATCTAGTGCCGCATCATGAGCGCTAACGCTGGATGTTGCGGTGAACGAAGCCAGTTTAAGTAAGAGTCAGCGATTCGGGCGCGATTCGTTCTAGACTCGTTCCATAGCTTAAGCCGCGACCGCATCACCGTCGCAAACTGACACACATAGCAAGCCGCGCGGCGCCGCTGAGAATCAAAGAAACACCTGCAAATTATGGCTTTCTCCTACTCGTCCACGTTTGGACATGAACGCGCTCCCGGCGCCGGCGTTACCGCGGTGCTGGGGCCGACCAACACCGGCAAGACGCATCTGGCGATCGAGCGGATGCTCGGGCATTCGTCGGGGATCATCGGCCTGCCGCTGCGGCTGCTCGCGCGCGAGGTCTACAACAAGATCGCCGCGCGCGCGGGAGCAGATAGCGTCGCGCTGATCACCGGCGAGGAGAAGATCAAGCCGAAGAACCCGCGCTACTGGGTCTCGACGGTGGAAGCGATGCCGCGCGACATCGACGTGTCGTTTCTCGCGGTCGATGAAATCCAGATCGCGGCGGATCTCGAACGCGGGCATGTGTTCACCGATCGCATCCTGCACCGCCGCGGCCGCGACGAGACGCTGCTGCTTGGCGCTGCGACCATGCGCCCCATTATCGAGCGGCTGCTGCCGGGCGCGTCGATCGTCACGCGGCCCAGATTGTCGCAGCTTGAATTCGCCGGCGACCGCAAGATCACGCGGCAACCGCGAAGGACCGCGATCGTCGCGTTCTCGGCCGATGAAGTCTACGCGATCGCCGAGTTGATCCGCCGCCAGCATGGCGGCGCGGCCGTCGTGCTGGGCTCGCTGTCACCGCGCACACGCAATGCGCAGGTCGAGATGTTCCAGAACGGCGACGTCGATTATCTCGTCGCGACAGACGCTGTGGGAATGGGCCTCAACCTCGACGTCGATCACGTCGCGTTTGCGTCCGACCGCAAATATGACGGCTACCAGTTCCGCCGCCTCAACCCTTCCGAGTTTGCACAGATTGCCGGCCGCGCCGGCCGCGCCACGCGCAACGGCACCTTCGGCACCACGGGCCGCTGCGCGCCGTTCGAGCCGGAACTGGTGAACGCGCTGCAGAACCACACGTTCGACAGCGTCAAAATGCTGCAGTGGCGCAATTCCAAGCTGGATTTCGCCTCGCTCGGCAGCCTGCAGGTCTCGCTGGCGCTCTCGCCGCAGCACGAAGTGCTGACCCGCGCGCCGATTGCCGAGGATTTGCGCGTGCTCGATCATGCGGCACGCGACGCCGAGGTCCGGGAAATGGCCCACGGGCCGGCCGCCGTGGAACGGCTGTGGGACGCCTGCCAGATCCCGGATTATCGGCGCCTGGCACCCGCCGCCCATGCCGAACTCGTGACCACGCTGTACGGATTCCTGATGAAAAAGGGCCGGATTCCCGACGAATGGTTCGCCGCCCAGGTCGACCAGGCCGACCGCGTCACCGGCGATATCGACACGCTGTCGGGCCGGATCGCGCAAATCCGCACCTGGACCTTCGTCGCCAACCGGCCGGACTGGCTGGGTGACCCCGATCATTGGCAGGGGATCACGCGCGAGGTCGAAAATAAATTGTCCGATGCGCTGCATGAACGGCTAACGGAGCGTTTCGTTGACCGCCGTACCAGTGTATTGATGCGCCGCCTGCGGGAGAACAGTGTTTTGAATACGGAAATCGGCAAGACCGGCGAAGTGATCGTTGAAGGCCATGTGATCGGCCGCCTCGACGGATTCACCTTTGCACCAGATGCGGCGGAGGCCGGAAGCGACGCCAAGGCGTTGCAGGCGGCAGCACAGCAGGTGCTGGCCGGCGAGATCGACACGCGCGCCGAGAAACTCGCCGCAGCGCCCGACGACGCGTTCGTGCTGACGTCAGACGGCACCATCCGCTGGACCGGCGATGCGGTGGCGAAACTGGTCGCGGCCGACGACGCGCTGCATCCGCGCCTGCGCATCATTTCCGACGATCGCCTCAATGGCGCCGCGCGCGAAGCCGTGCAAACGCGGCTCGATTTGTGGCTCAAAACGCATATCGAAAAGCTGCTGGGCCCGCTGTTCGGCCTTGCCAAGGCCGAGGACATCACCGGCATTGCGCGCGGCATCGCGTTCCAGTTGATCGAGGCGCTCGGCGTGCTCGAGCGTTCGAAGATCACGGCCGAGATGAAGGATCTCGACCAGCCCTCGCGCGCGACGCTGCGCAAGTACGGCGTGCGCTTCGGCGCCTATCACATCTATTTCCCGGGCCTGTTGAAGCCTGCCGCGCGCTCTCTCGCCTCGCTGCTGTGGGCCGAGAAGCAGGACAATGTCGATATGTCGGCGCTGTCAGGCGCGCAGCATCTGGCGAGTAGCGGCCGGACCTCGTTCGCGGTCGACAAGGCACTGGCGCGCGATGCCTATCGCGTGCTCGGCTATCGCCAGTGCGGCGAGCGCGCGGTGCGCGTCGATATTCTGGAGCGTCTTGCCGATCTCGTTCGGCCCGCTTTGGCCTGGCGCGAGAGTTCGCCGGGCGAAAAGCCCGCCGGCGCGTTCGATGGCCGCAGCTTTGTGGTGACGCAGGCGATGACCTCGCTGACGGGATCAGCCGGCGAAGATTTCGCCTCGATCCTGCGCGCGCTCGGCTATCGCTCCGAGCGCCGCGCGCCGCTGCCGCCGAAGCCGGTCGCGGCGACTGAGCCGATCGTTGCAGCGGAAGCCGCGCCGGTTGAGGGCACTGATGCTGTGACCGATGCGGCCGCGCCGACCGAAGCCGCGGCAGACGCTCCGGTGGAAGCCGCGGCTGAAGCGTCGGCTGAAGCGCCCGCGCAAACCGCTGACGAGACCGTGGCCCAGCCGGTCTCCGGCGACCCCGCGCCATCGGCCGCCTTGCTGCCCGAGGTCACGCTCGCGCCGGCGCCGGCCGAGGAGCCCGCGGTGGAAGCTGAACCCGTTGTCGAGGCCGCCGCAGAGCCCGCGCCGGCCGAAACGCCAGCCGAGGTGCTGAGCGCACCCGAGGTGCCCACCGCGGCCGACGTGACGGCCGCTGTCGAGGCGGCCACGGCGCCCGACGCAATTGCTCCTGAAGCCATAACAGAAGCTGTCGCCGGCGATGCCGCAGCGACGGAAGCCGCCGCCGAAGCCAAGCCCGATGCGCCTGTCGTGCCCGAAATGGTCGAAGTCTGGCGGCCCGGTGGCCGTTCGGAAGAACGCCGTCCGCACCACGACCGCAACCGCCAGCGTCATCGCGGCCATCAGCAGAACAGGAGCGCCGACGGTGCTACGCCCGCGGCGGGTGCCGCCGGTGAAGGCGGCGAGGCTGCAGCGCCCGGACGCGAGCAGCGGCATCGCCGCGGCCGCCGTCACAACGAGTTCCGCAAGCCGCGCGAGGGCGCACCCGCTGATGCCAACGCCACGCCGCCGGCAGAGGGCGCACCGCAAGAAGCCCGTGCCGACAGCCGTCCGCCGCGCGAGCGCTTTGAAGGCAAGGGCCGCGACAATGACAACCGCCGCGACAACAAGGGCGGTGGTCGTCCGGAGAAATTCGGCGGCGATCGCAACAAGGGTGACCGCAACAAGGGCGGCGGGCGCGATAAAGGTGGCCGCGATTTCGGTGGGCGTGACAAGGGCGGCCGCGACAAGCGCGACTCTGGTCCGTCGCATCGGCAATACGCCACCAGCGCCGCGCCGCGCGAGCGCGACCGGCCGATCGATCCCAATTCGCCATTTGCAAAACTGGCGGCGCTGAAGGAACAGCTCGCCGGCAACAAGGATCGCTGATTCATCATTTTTTGACGCGTTTTCTTTACGCGAACCGGTACCCACTTCGCTTGAAAACGCTACGTTCGAGCAGGTTGATTGGATCGACAGCGTCTCGATAAATGGCTGTGGCATGCGCGGGTGGTGAAGGCCCGCACAAGTGCTGCCGCATTGGTCGAAGCCGGCCACGTCCGCATCAACGGCGTGCGCGAGAAAGCTCCGGGACATGCCGTGAAGCTCGGCGACGTCGTCACCATCGGGCTCGACAATTCGGTGCGGGTGCTGAAAGTAGCCGGCTTCTCCGAGCGGCGGGGCGATGCCGCGGCCGCGCGCGTGCTGTACGAGGATTTGCAGAACCGCAGGGAATGACTATCTGCAAACGAGCCCGTCGGGCGCTTGAAAACCCAAGCTCTCCGGCGCTGCGCCCTGCTTGTTGTTGCCTTGCTCTTCCCTTGCGGCTGCGCAGTTCATGCGCTACGCAAACCCCGGAAAAAGTTGACCGTTTCGGAGCCCTGGATGACTTACGTCGTCACTGATGCCTGCATCAAATGCAAATATACCGACTGCGTAGAGGTCTGCCCCGTGGACTGCTTCTACGAGGGCGAGAACATGCTGGTCATCCATCCCGACGAGTGCATCGACTGCGGCGTCTGCGAACCCGAATGTCCCGCCGACGCCATCAAGCCGGACACCGAGCCGGGCCTGGAGAAGTGGCTCGAGGTCAACACCGAATACGCCAAGGCCTGGCCCAACATCACCCAGAAGAAGGACCAGCCGCCCGACGCGAAAGAATTCGAGGGTGTGGAAGGCAAGTTCGAGAAATATTTTTCCAAGGAACCCGGTAGCGGGGACTGATTCGGATCGCCCCTTCCAGACCAGTTGAGACCGCTCCGGACCTAATTTGAACCTAATTCGGAGCCACCAGACCCATACACAGCCTGCCGATTTAACCTTGTTGACGGACTTATGACCGAAAGGTCCCTGCGAAGGTCCGAAACAGGGCGTAAATCATTGATTTTTGCGGAAAATGTGCTATATTGGGCACATTACAAGCCGGATTCGGCCTTGCGTAACTTTGGCCCTCCCGGTGGTTCCGTAAAAACATCGAACAGGGGCGTGGCAGTTCCGCGCGCAGGCTGTGTCACAGAAAACGCGTAAAAAGAGTGTTTCAAAGACTTCGAAAAAAGCCGCCGCGGCCAGCCGCAGCGCAACCAAAGGCCGTGCCAAGGCGTCTGTAAAGGAAGCCAAGAAGGCTGCAGCCACAAAGTCCTCGAAAAACAAAAGAAGCTCAATGCCAGATAAGACAAAAACCGCCGCGAAAGCGACGGCTTCGAAGGCCACTGCCTCGAAGGTCGCCGCCAAGACTGCCCCCAAGGCTGCCGCTGCTGCTCCCAAGGCTGCCGTTGCTGCGCCCAAGGCCGCTGTTGTGGCTCCGAAGGCCGCCGTGGTGGCCCCGAAGGCTGCCGCCCCGCGCGTGGAGGAGCCGAAGAAGGTCGTGACCCAGCGTCAGGGCTTCAAGGCCAATGAATTCGTGGTCTATCCCGCTCACGGTGTCGGCCAGATCCTGGCGATCGAGGAGCAGGAGATCGCAGGCGCCAAGCTTGAGCTGTTCGTGATCAATTTCATGAAGGACAAGATGACGCTGCGGGTGCCGACCGCCAAGGTCGCCAATGTCGGCATGCGCAAGCTGTCCGATCCGGCGCTGGTCAAGAAGGCCCTTGAGACGCTCAAAGGCCGCGCGCGCGTAAAACGCACGATGTGGTCGCGCCGGGCGCAGGAATACGAAGCAAAGATCAATTCGGGCGACATCGTTGCGATCGCCGAAGTGGTGCGCGACCTCTATCGCTCGGAATCGCAGCCCGAACAGTCCTACAGCGAACGCCAGCTCTATGAAGCGGCGCTCGATCGCCTGTCGCGCGAAATCGCCGTCGTCCAGCATTCGACGGAGACCGAAGCGGTCAAGGAAATCGAGAGCCAGCTCGCCAAGAGCCCGCGCCGCGGCGCCAAGACCGAAGCCGGTAGCGAAGCTGACGGTGAAGGTGATGAGGCCGACGCCGACGGTGACGATGCTGCCGTTGCGGACGAGGCGGCGTAAGCTACGCTACACAGATTGAATTGCGAAAAGCCCGGTCGAGAGACCGGGCTTTTTGTTTTGGGGCGATATCTAACCCCACGTCGTCCCCGCGAAGGCGGGGACCCATAACCACGAATGCGTGTTGTTAGAATTCGCCGTGGCTCCAGCTTCGCGGGATAATAACCATCGGTGGCTATGGGTCCGCCGATGCGCAATTGCGCATCTGAGATCGCACTCGTTACGCTCGCTTGTCCGGGACGACGGAGATCTTACGCAGTCTGCGGTGCAGGCCTATTGCGTGCGCATTTGACGCGATGTCGATGCCGACGCCGGCATTTCTTTGCGGAAACCCTATGTTCGCTCTGGCGTTGTCAATCAACGCAACTGATTGGAGCAAGAATGGCCACGGAACTCACACCGCAAGTTCCCCACAACGCGCTTATCTTGGTCGGCGACGGTCAAAAGGCGCTCTTCCTGCGCAACAAAGGCACCGCGCATCAAGTCCACCTTGTCGTCGAACGCATTATCGAGCGCGACAATCCGCCGACCCGCGAGCAGGGTACCGATCGTCCGGGGCGCTCCAACGCAAGTGTTGGTGTGGCGCGCAGCGCCATGGAAGAAACAGACTGGCACCACATTGCCGAGGAGCGATTTGCCGGCGAGCTTGCCGACGCGCTCTATCGCCATGCCCACGCCAATCTTTTCGAGAAGCTTGTCATTATCGCCCCGCCGAAAGTGCTGGGCAATCTTCGCAAGGCCCTCCACGCGGAGGTCATCGCGCGCGTGATTGCGGAAATTCCAAAGGAACTGACATCGCATCCGGTTGCCGAAATCGAGCGGCTTGTCGCTGCTTGAGCCGCTTGCACCGTATTCGGCAGGCTCGCGATCAGGAGCGAACGTGTCCTGAAATTTACCGTGAGAAGCCGGAACGTTTTCAGCGCGGATTCATTCGAGGCATGTGGCCGGCAACATTCAGAGCTTTGGCTGCACCCCGATCCACGATCGCACGCCCGGGAACGAATTGGATTTGCCTTGCCCTTGCCTTGGGCTTGTCCGATGCACGCGGGAACAGACAGGAGGGGAACACACCCAGACAGGGCAAAATCGCGCACCAACAAAATCGCGCACTAGATGGAGCAGATCATGAAGTTGAGCTCGACACAGGTTAAACAAACCCTGAGCCAGTTCCAGGCCGAGGTTCTTCCCGACGATCATCCGGCGGTCCCGCAGCTGAACAATCTGTTCGGGAACCACACGTTCTTTCTGGATACCCGCGGCCTCAAGGTTCTCGAACCTACCGGGGCGCCGGAGACGGAGGCTCAGAGCGGCGAAGTCGTCAGTCTCGCCGACTGGAGCGATGCGACGCTCACCAGTCTGAGGCCGCATGAACCGGAAATGACGGGTGTGGTCGTGGTGCTTGAGCCGAGCAGGCACTGAGGCGCAATTGTCCTCGGGTGAGCGAGTAGACCGCAGCGCTTGCCATACATTGATGCGTCGTCCCGGCGAAGGCCGGGACCCATAGCCACCAATGCGCATGGTCGGATCGGCTGTGGCTACAGCGTCGTGCAACAACGCACATTTGTGGCTATGGGTCCCCTGATGCGCAATTGCGCATCTGAGATCGCGCTTCGCTTGTCCGGGACGACGCTTGAGAGGAGGCCAGACTCGTCGCACGAGATCCCGGATTCGCGCTAAAGCGCGCTCCCAGATGCGCAATTGCGCATCAGGGATGACGCGCTTTTCGCGCGTCAATCCACCACGATCTTGACGCGGTCGCGGGTTTTGACCTGGGCGTTGGCGTCGAGGCCGTTGAGGATGCGGAAGCGCTGGGCCGGGCGGTCGACGCCGGCCATGCGGTGCGAGAGCGATTCCACGGTGTCGCCAGGTTGCACGGTGATGACTTTTATGCGCAACGGACGTGCCGCCTGAATCTCCTCGAGCGTCAGGCGGCGGAACGAGTTGACGGTCTCGCGCGCGTTGCGCTCGCTTTCGGTGGTCTTCTGCTTGGCGGCAAAAATGAAGCGGTAGACGTCGCTGCCGAAGCGCAGCGCGTAGACCTTGAACTGCCACTGGTCGCCACTCGCCGAGGCCGACGCCGCCGGGAAGCCGTTGATGGTGAGGTCCTCGGTCGAGGCCTTCTCGACGCCTTCCATCCAGCCGGAATTGAGGTAATCGCCGAGCGTCTGCTCGGCCGGCACCCGCACCACGTCGAAGCGCATCGCCTGCGAGCCGCCCTCGCGGACGCCGATCACGGCCTGCGCGGTGTTGTCGAGCGTGAAGGTATCGGGGGCGGCAAACGTGAAGCCGAGCTTGGGATGCAGGAAGCGCCGCCCGCGCACAAAACCTTCGCTGGGGTCTTCGCCATAGACGATGTTGTCGATCGCGGCGAGATAAGTCTCGCGGTCGCGCTCGCCGCCTTCCGGCGACGAGAATTGCCGGGCCGAGTTCTGCGCATTCTGCACGCGCTCCGGGGTTGCCGGGTGCGACGATAAAAAGTCCTGCGCGCGGGGATCGAGCGAGGTCTTGCCGGCCTTCAGCGCGGCGTTGCGCTCCATCGCGCTCAGGAAGCGTGAGGCGCCATAGGGATCGAAATGCGCGCGCGCCGAAATGCCGACGCCGATGCCGTCGGCCTCGAACTCCTGGGCGCGGGAGAAGCTCGCCATCGTCAGTTTTGTTTTCGCAAGCGCCAGCGCGGTCAGATCCGGATCGTTGCTCATGTCGGTGACGACGCGGGTGACGACAGCGGCCTGCCTTGCCTTGTCGTCGCGGATCGAGGCGTGCTTGGCCAGCACATGCGCCATTTCGTGGCTCAGCACCGAGGACAATTCCGAGGTGTCGCTGGCGAGCGCGATCAGGCCGCGCGTCACATAGAGCTGGCCGGTCGGCAGTGCGAACGCGTTGACCGCGCCGGAGTTCAGGATCGTCACCCGATAGGCCTGGTCGGGACGGTCGGAGGCCGCGACCAGCCGATCGACGGTTTTGCTGATCAGCGCTTCCAGCTTCGGATCGTCATAGGCGCCGCCATAGGAGGAGAGGATGCGCTCATGCTCGCGCTCGCTCGCCGGTGTCTGCGCCACGGTGCGGTTCGGTTTGGCAGGCGACGTGGCCGTCGGCGCTGCTGTCTCGAACCGGCCGCCGACGCTGCCGCAGCCCGACAGCGTCAAAGCAGCGCACAGCACGGCCGACGCAGCCAAAAGGCGGCGGCCTGTACTTCCCTCGCGCCGTCCTGAACGCTTCGTCACGTCAGTCCACTCTTCTCTTCTGAAACGAGGGCACGGTCCGATTGGATGCAATCAGCTCGTGCAGCCCGTGCCCAATTCCTTCTTTGACGCGTTTTCTTCACGCGAACCGGTACCCACTTCGCTCGAAAACGCTTCAGTTCCCACCCAGCACTTCAATTTGCCCCACCCGCAGCAAGTCGATCCGTGGCCCACCCCGCGCCTCGACATAGCCGCGGACACGAATCCGTCGATTTTCGAAGGACTTAGGCGACAGTCCGGCCGCCTCGAACGCCGGCATCATGCGCCTTGAAATAGTCACAGCAAAGTCCCGTGTCCAGTTCCGGCCAAAATTCAGATAGGTCGTTGCCCCTGCCTGCCGCACGGACAAAACCTTGCCCTCGACCACCGAAAAGCGCCCAATCCCGGCCAAAATATCGCCGGGACTTTCCGCGTTTTTTATGGCCGCCGGGTCGGCCCAGGTTCCCCTTTTGGCCCGCCGCGCGTCGGCCTCGGCGGCGGCCAGTTCCGCGGCGCAGTCCTTGTCGGCCATTTCGGTCGAAACCAGCGCCTCGCCACGGCGCAGCAGCTCGCTTTGTACCGGCGTCTCGGAACCCGGCAGGAATACGAAGGCGGACTGGCGGCCATAACGGTCCGGCGCGTCGTCGTCGCCGCGCAGCGTCACGTCGCGCCCGGTGACGATCGATGCCAGGGCTGCCGCGCCGTTCGCCTTGTCCGTGACTGACGGCACGATGCCGGCGAGGCGGATTTCGCGGCCGTCATCGAGGCGAAAGCTGCGCGCGTCGATCACGGCGGCGACGCGGCCTTCGCCTTGCGGTTCGAAGATGCAGCCGGCGGCGTTGACGGGAGAGGAGGTCATGACGACAAAGCCACATGTCAGCATGGCTGCGATGTGCGAACTGTGATGGTTTTGGTCCACGCGTCTCATACCGTTGGTGTCGGCTCCTTGTGATAGCATCATACCGCATCATCAATCCTCATGGTGAGGAGGCGCCCATGCGCCGTCTCGAACCATGGAGGCCCCAGTGGTCGCTCCTGGCCTTTATCCTTCGAGACTTGCTTTGTAGGCCCCTCAGAGTCTCTCTCAAAAAGAGATCCATGAAATCGCGCGTTGGTACCGAGCGTCGTCATGCCCGGCCTTGTGCCGGGCATCCACGTCTTTGCTTTAGTTGAACGCGAAAGAAGACGTGGATGGCCGGGACAAGCCCGGCCATGACGAGCTTCTCCCATCATCTCCATTCCGCTTAACGGAAAAACGCATGCGAGACACGCTTCGCACGCGCCTTGCCGCTATGGGTGCCATGCGGCATGATCGCGCCGAGTAAATTTCAAAGCCGCAGGTAATGCGGCAGCCAAGAAAAGGGAGGCCTTCATGAAGCGGGTTGTCACGGGCATTTTCGCCGCTGTTCTGGCGATGTCCAGCACGGCTGCGCTGGCGCAAGCCAAGCCGCCGCTCAAGCTTGGCGGCATCCTCGACATGTCGAGCCTGTACGCCGACATCACCGGGCCCGGCAGCGAATATGCGGCGAAGCTGGCGGTGGAGGATTTCGGCGGCGAGGTGCTCGGCCGCAAGATCGAGATCATCGCGGCCGACCACCAGAACAAGGCCGACCTTTCCGCCAACATCGCCCGTGACATGTTCGACAATCAGGGCGTCGAAATGCTGTTCGACGTGGCGGCGTCCGCGACCGCGCTGGCCGCCGGCGAGATCGCCAAGACGCGCAACAAGATCGTGATCTTCAACGGCCCCGGCTCGATCCGGCTCACCAACGAAGCCTGCGGTCCCCTGACCGTCCACTACGTGTTCGATACGTTCGGCCAAGCCAATGTGACCGGTTTGGCCTCCGTCAAGCAGGGCCTCGACAGCTGGTATTTCCTGACAGCTGACTACGCCTTCGGACATGATCTGGAAAAGGACACCGCCAATGTCGTGACGAAGTCCGGCGGCAAGGTCGTTGGCAGCGTGCGCCATCCGCTCAACACGTCCGACTTCTCCTCGTTCCTGCTGCAGGCGCAGTCTTCCAAGGCCAAGGTGATTGGCCTCGCCAATGCCGGCGGCGACACCATCAACGCCATCAAGCAGGCATCCGAGTTCGGATTGATGAAGAGCGGCCAGAAGGTCGCGCCGCTGCTCGCCTTTGTCACCGATATCGACAGCATCGGGCTCGAGACCGCACAGGGCCTGCTGCTTGCCGAAGCCTTTTACTGGGATCTCAACGACGATACCCGCGCGTTCTCAAAACGTTTCATGGACCGCATCAAGCGCGTGCCGACGTCGGCGCAGGCCGGCGTCTACTCCTCCGTCACGCATTACCTCAAGGCGGTGAAGGCCGCAGGTACCACCGATTCGGCGGCCGTCATGAAAGTCATGAAGGAGACGCCGATCAACGACATGTTCGCCAAGAACGGCAAGATCCGTGAAGACGGCCGCATGGTGCACGACATGTATCTGTTCGAGGTCAAGAAGCCGTCGGAATCGAAAGGCCGCTGGGACGACTACAAGCTGCTGGCGACCATTCCCGGCAATGAGGCGTTCCAGTCGCTGGAATTGTCGCGCTGCCCGCTTGTCAAAAAGTAGCCCCCTCATTGCCTGCAACAAACGCGAAGCGTTTGTGCAAGGGAGCGTAAGCGACGAAGCAATCCATCTATCCGTTATGCCGAGACATGGATTGCTTCGCTACGCTCGCAATGACGTCGAGAGAGCCAACCAATAACCACGAAAGAACCCGCAAATGAGCCAGAACGAAATGGTCCTCCAGCAGCTCGACCAGGGCTTGCTCACCATCATCATGAACCGTCCCGACCGGCGCAATGCGCTCAATCCCGACATGACGCGTGGTCTCGTCGAGGCGGCGCGGCGCGCGGCCGAGGATCACGAGGTGCGCGCGGTGCTGCTGAAGGGCGCCGGCGGCACGTTCTGCGTCGGCGGCGACGTCAAATCGATGGCGGAGGGCCGGGCGCCGCTGTCGTTCGAAGCCAAGATGGTCAATCTCCGCCGCGGCATGGAAGTCTCACGCATCCTGCACCAGATGCAAAAGCCCGTGGTGGCGCAGGTCGATGGCGCCGCCGCCGGCGCCGGGCTCTCGATCGCGCTTGCCTGCGATCTCCGTGTTGCCAGCGCGTCTTGCAAGATCACGACGGCGTTTGCAAAAGTCGGACTGTCCGGTGACTACGGCGGCACGTATTTTCTCACCCAAATGCTTGGGAGCGCCAAGGCGCGCGAATTGTACCTGACCTCGCCGGTGCTCAGCGCGCAGGAGGCCTACAATCTCGGCATGGTGACCAAGGTGGTGCCCGACGCGGAAGTCGAGGCGGTCGCGCATGATCTGGCGCTGTCGCTGGCGCAGGGCCCGTCGATCACGCTCGGCTACATCAAGCGCAACATCAACAACGCCGAGACGATGTCGCTGGAAGAATGTTTTGACGCCGAGGCGATCCACCATTCGCGTTCGGGCGAGACCCTCGATCACAAGGAAGCGGCAAAGGCGTTCGTCGAGAAGCGCAAGCCCGTATTCCAGAATCACTGAGAGGGTCGCGATATGGCCGGCTATATGAGGCTGCGGCAGATCTGCCTGGTGGCGCCGCATCTGGAGCCCGTGATTTCGGACATTGCCGCCATCATGGGCCTGAACGAGTGCTTCCGCGACGGCAATGTCGCCAAATACGGCCTCGAGAACGCGCTGCTGCCGGTCGATACGATCCTGCTGGAAGTGGTGGCGCCGTTCCAGCCGGGCACCGCGGCGGGGCGTTTCATCGACAAGAATGGCGGCCGCGGCGGCTATATGGCGATCTTCTGCTGCGATGATCCCGATGCCTATGGCAAGCGCGCGAACGAGATGGGCGTGCGCACCGCAAACGTGATCACGCACGCGCCGTACCACGGCGTGCAACTGCACCCGCGCGATTGCCGCGCCGCCTTCATCGAGTTCAACCACACCGAAGGCAGCGACGACATTCTGGGAACCTATCCGCCGGCCGGTCCCGACTGGCAAAAGTCGATCGCTAAGGATGTGACGCTGGCCTTGCTCGGGGTCGAGATGGAAAGCCCGGAACCGGAGGTGCTGGCCGCGCATTGGGGCAAGATCATCGGCGTCGCCGTCAGCAAGAACGCGAAGGGCGAGCCGGAGCTGAAACTGCCCAATGCCAGCTTCCGCTTCGTCAACGGGCCTGCCGATCTGATGAGCGGGCTGACGTTCAGGGTCGCCGATATCGCCAAGGTGCGCGATGCAGCCAGGGCGAAGGGTTGCAAGGTGACCGGGGACGGGTTTGATCTGTGCGGGGTGAGGTTTAGCCTTACCGCGTGATTGACGCGCTTTCTCCCAGTCGTCATGCCCGGGCTTGTCCCGGGCATCCACGTCTTTAAGGTCCAGCGCATCAGGAAGACGTGGATGGCCGGGTCAAGCCCGGCCATGACGGAGTTGAATCATGCCGCATCCGCTCGACAGCTTCTTCGCGCCCGGCAGCATCGCGCTGATCGGCGCCTCGCGCGATCATGAGAAAATTCCGGGGCGGCTGCTATCGATGCTGCGCAAGAACGAATATCCGGGCAGGATCTATCCGATCAACCCGAACTACCCCGATATCGACGGGCTGAAATGCTACAAGACCATCGCCGAGGTCGGCGCGCCGGTCGATCTCGCCATCATCATCATTCCCGCCCGCGCCGTGGTGGGCGCGCTGGAGGAATGTGCCGCGGTCGGCGTGAAGAATGCCGTCATCATCTCCTCGGGCTTTGCGGAGGAAGGCGGCGACAGCGCCGCGATGCAGGACAAGATCGTAGCGATTGCGAAGCGCACCGGCATGCGGATTTCAGGTCCCAATGCCGAAGGTTTCCTGAGCGAAGTGCAGAAGGTCGCGGCCACCTTCAGCCCGACGGTCGACGTCAAGCCGGGTCATGTGCCGCTGGTCGCGACCACAAGGCGGGTCGCCATTGTCGCGCAATCCGGCGGCATCGGCTTTGCCATCAAGCATCGCGCCAAGGCGCTCGGTGTTGCGATCAGCTATTGCGTCAGCGCCGGCAATGAAAGCGATCTCGGCGCCGGCGAATTTCTGGATTACATGGTGCAGGACCCTTCCACCGATGTGATCCTGCTGTTCATCGAAGGCATCCGCGACGTCGACAAATTTCTCGCCGCCGCGCGCCGCGCCGCGGAAATGCGAAAGCCCGTGATCGTCACAAAAGTCGGCCGTTCCGGCGCGGGCGAGCGCGCCGCGGCCTCGCACACCGCCAGCATGGCCGGATGGTCGGCCGCCTATGACGCGGTGTTCGCCAAATATGGCTTTATCGTCTCCAACGATCTCGATGAGGCGGTGACGATCGCATCCGTGCTGGCGACGAATCCGCTGCCGAAGGGCGACCGCGTCGCGGTGCTGACCGTGTCCGGTGGCGGCGGGATCTGGGGCGCCGATACCGTCTCGATGCAGGGGCTGAAGGTTCCGGAGCTGTCGCCTTCGATCCAAAGCGAAATCAGGAAGTGGATGCCGTCCTATGGCGCCGCGGGCAATCCGATCGACGTCACCGCGCAAGGCGCCAGCAGCGGCGGATTGCAAAAGAGCATCGATCTGCTCGCCGCCTCCGACGAGGTCGACGCCATCCTGGTGGTGCTGTCGCTGTCGAGCGAGGTGCGGATGGCGTTCAAGGAGGCCGAGCTGAAGCCGGTGATAGCGGCGCAGAACAAGCCGATCGTGTTTTATTCCTACACGCTGCCGTCGACGTTCGCGCGGACGGAGCTTGCGAAATCCGGCGTCGTGGTGTTTTCGGGCCTCACGCATGTCGGCGTCGCGATGCGGCGGCTGGTTGAAGTTGCGAATTTCAGACTGGCGCCAGCGGCGGATGTGGCGGCCTTGCCCGCGCGCGATCTCTCCGCATATCTGAAATCACTGGCGCTGTCGGAGTTCGACAGCAAGTCTTTGCTGCGTGGCGCTGGCATCGCGCTGCCGGACGAGATGCTGGTGACTGATCGAGGCGAACTGGATGCCGCGATCGCACGCGCGGGCTTTCCGCTGGTCATGAAAATCCAGTCGCGCGACATCCCGCACAAGAGCGAGGTCGGCGGCGTCCGCGTCAACATCGCGACCAAGGGCGAAGCGTTTACGGCCTATGGCATGCTGCTCGACAACGCGCGAAAACACCGGCCGGACGCCGCGATCCAGGGCGTGCTGGTCGGCCCGATGGCCAGAAAGGGCGTCGAGATCATCGTCGGCACGCTGACGGACAAGGTGTTCGGGCCGGTCATCATGGTCGGCCTCGGCGGCATCACCACGGAATTGTTTCGCGACGTGATCTACCGGCCGGCGCCGGTGAGTGCGGAAGAGGCGACGGTGATGCTGGGAGCTCTGAAAGCCGCGCCGCTGCTGAACGGGTTTCGTGGCGCGGCGAAGGCCGATGTCGCCGCGCTGTCGCGATTGATTTCAGAGCTGTCGGTGCTGGCCGCGCAATATGCCGAGAAAATTTCGGAGATCGAGATCAATCCGGTGCTGGTGCACCCGGAGGGGCAGGGCGTGACGGTTGTCGATGCGTTGGTCGTGGGGAAGGCGTAGTGTCTCTGCTCCCTCGCCCCGCTCTTCGCGGGGAGAGGGTTGGGGTGAGGGGCTCTATCCGCAAAGTTGGTGCATGTTGATAGACCGGTACCCCCTCACCCGGATCGCAAGGGCGATCCGACCTCTCCCCGCAGGCGGGGAGAGGTAAGAAGACCTCACCGCCCCTTGAAATTCGCGACCCTTCGCTCGGCCGTCGCCTTGACGCCTTCCTTGAAGTCCTCGGTGGCACGCAGGCGGGACTGTTCGGCGAGTTCGTGATTGGTCGCGGCCAGCACGCGGTCGGCGAGGCCAGCGCGCATGGTGGCGCGGGTCGAGAGCAGGCCGAGCGGTGAGCATTCGGCGATTTCAGCTGCGAGCTTCATGGCCTCGGTGCGCACCTGATCCTGCGGCACGCAAATATTGGCGAGGCCCATTTTGGTGGCCTCCTCGCCGGTAACGCGGCGGCTGGTGTAGAAGATCAGTTCGGCGTTGTTCTTGCCGACCAGTTCGGGAAGCGTCGTCGTCAGCCCGAAGCCCGGATGAAAACCGAGTTTGGTGAAGTTGGCGGCAAAGCGCGCCTCCGGGCAGGTGACGCGGAAATCAGCCGATACCGCAAGACCGAGGCCGCCGCCGATGGCCGCGCCCTGCACGGCTGCCACGATCGGCTTTTTGGCGCGGAAGATGCGCACCGCGTGCAGGTAAAGACTGTTGATCGAACCGAGGCTGTCGGCGGGATCGCCCTTTTTGGCTGCTGCCGCCTCGGCGGCTTCCTGCTCCTGCCGCTTTGGATCGCTGAAATTGGCGCCGGCGCAGAACGCCTTGCCCTGGGCTGCGAGAACCGACGCGCGGATTTCGATATCCTGGTCGAACTCCTCGAGCGCATCCGCGATCTGGTTGATCAGCGAAATGTCGAAGAAGTTCAGCGGCGGCCGCTGGATTTCGATCAGGCCGACATGGCCGTGCTTCTCGACGCCGATATCCGTGTATTTTGTCATTTTGTTTCCTCGTTGAATGAGCGCAAGCCGGGCCGCGCGCTAGCGCAAACCGAGCCCACGGGCGATGATGCCGCGCAGCACTTCGGTGGTGCCACCCTGGATCGTCAGTTTTGGTGCGGTCTTGATCGCAAATGAAAGCTGGTTTTCCAGCGTCTCGCGGTTGGTTGCGGTTTCCTCGACGAACGCCGCAAGGTCGCGCACCCGGTGCGGCAGCGCCTGCTCCCACACCGTGCCGATATCCTTGACGATGGAAGCTTCCACCACCGGCTCCTTGCCGGCCTGCAGCATGCCCGCCACCGACACCGACATGCGCCGCATCGTGTGCAACTGCGCGACCAGGCGGCCGATGCCCTCGGCGCTCCGGGTGTCCGGGTTCTTGCCGACGGCGCGGACCAGTTCGGTCAGCACGTAATAGGTCTCGAGAAAACGTTCGGGGCCCGAGCGTTCATAGGCGAGCTCCGAGGTCGCCTGCTTCCAGGCGCCGTCGACTTCGCCGAGCACGTGATCTTCGGGGACGAAGAAGTCGGTGAAAACAACTTCGTTGAATTCGTACTGGCCGGTGATCTGCTGGATCGGGTTCACCTCGATGCCCGGCTGCTTCATCTTGACCAGGAACTGGGTCAGGCCGTGGCGGCGGTTCTCTTTCGTGGGCGGTGACGTCCGGAAGATCGCGATCATGTAGTCGGCGATATGGGCCGAGGAGGTCCAGATCTTGGTGCCGTTGATCAGGTAGCCGCCGTCGGTCTTGGTGGCGCGGGTCTTGGCCGCGAACAAATCGGAGCCGGAGTTGGGCTCGCTCATGCCGATCGCAAAGCAGACCTCGCCGCGGCAGATGCGCGGCAGGATGTCCATCTTGATGTTCTCGGGCGCGTATTTCAGCAGCACCGGGCCGCTCTGGCGGTCGGCGACGAAGAAGCGCCGCGTCGGCGCGTTGGCGACGCGCATCTCTTCGGTGACCACATAACGCTCGAGGAACGAACGCTCATGGCCGCCATATTTCTTCGGCCAGGTCATGCCGAGCCAGCCCTTGGCGCCGACCCGGCGGGAAAATTCCGGCGCGTCGGTGTCTTCGCGGTTGGGCTGGTGCGGATCGAAGGTGCCGGCGGCGATCTCTTCGGCAAGGAAGGCGCGCACTTCCTTGCGAAGCTGTTCGCATTCGGGCGGCAGGCGGATCGGATCGAAACGGAGGGCTGCGGTCATGGTGCGTCTCTATGCAGGCAAACGGTTATGAAAAATCAGCGCGAGGCCACCAGCGGCCACAATTCATCGGCGCCGCGGTTAGCCACAAGCTTGCCGAGCTCGACCGCCCAGTAGCTTTCGGAGCCGAAATCGTCGCGCCATCCCAGCGCCCGCAGCGAGTAGCGATGCAGGATGTGTTCGATAGTGAAGCCGATCGCGCCATGCACCTGATGGGCGATGCCGCCGCCCTTTTCGGCCGCTTCCGAACAGCGGATTTTGGCGGATACCGCTTCGAGGAACACTTCGTCGTTGAATGAAGTGGCGTTGGCGATGGCATCTGCGGCCGAGGTCGCTGCGGCAAGCGCCGCTGCCGACTCGCCCGCGAGCCGCGCCAAATTGTGCTGCACCGCCTGGAATTTCGAAATCTTCTTCTCGAAGGCGACGCGCTCGTTGGAATAGCGCACGGAAATTTCCAGCATCGATTCCAGCGCACCCGCGATCTGCAGGGAGCGGGCGACGCCGCCCATCAGCATCAGATGGGTTTGCTCAAAACCTTTCGGCGCCGGCCGGGTCGTGATCGGCTGCGCCTTGTCGAAGGTCACGGTGTCGCTGTGGTCACCGCCGAGGCCGAGGCCGGCATCGATCCGGCATTTGGCTGCCTCAACGAGCGCGATCGAGAGCCCCTTGGCATCGCTTACGACGACCGCGATATGTTTGGCGGCTTTCGCAAACGGCACGCCGCGGGCCTTGCCCGACAGGCTGCCATCGGCGTTGAGCGTGATGCGGTCTTTCGGGCTTGCGGGCGCGACCGTCATTTCGCCGTCGGGCGAGGAGATTTTCGCCTGCGCCAGCAGCCATCCCGCCAGCATGGTTTCGGCCAGCGGTACCGCGACCGCAAAACGTCCGGCGGCGCTGAGAACGGAAAAGCCTTCGGCAAGACTCGCGCCCGAACCGCCGCAATCCTCCGGCACCCAGGACAGCGGCAGGCCGGACTCGCTCAGCGCCTGCCAAAGCGGGGCCTTCCACGCGCCGTCCTTGTCGCGATTGATGGTTTGTGCGTCGGCGAGATCGGCGAAGATCTTCTCCGCGGTCTCGGCAACGATGTTCTCACTCTCCGCCACAGCGTTCCTCATCTTGATTGGCACAGCTTATTGGCACTGGGCCCGGCTGTTCCGCCAAGCTTGGGTGCGGTCTTTTCTTGCGCTTTATGATGCGGAAAAGCCATAGCCCTGACAAGCGCTGCCCGCAGGGCTGCCTGCGGCGGCGGCATGCGGAGCGACAGGCGAAGAATAAATTCCGCGCAACGGATTTCCCGATTTGCAGGGACTTTGCCGCGCGATATGGTAGACGCGGAAATAGGTTCGAACAAAGTTTCAAAACAAAAAGAGGAAATGCGGATGTCGAAGGATGGTTTGTGCGCGATCATAACGGGTTCGGCATCCGGCCTTGGGGCTGCGACCGCGGCCATTCTGGCCAAGGGCGGTGCGCGTATCGTCGTCAATTATTCCAACAGCAAGGCCGAGGCCGAAGCGACTGCTGACCTTTGCCGCACGGCGGGCGCCGAAGTCATCGTGGTGCAGGGCGACGTCTCGCGCGACGAGGATTGCAAGAAGATCGCCGCGGCTGCCGCATCCTGGGGACGGCTCGATGTGCTGGTCAACAATGCCGGCACCACCAAGCATGTGCCGCACGACAAGATGGATGATCTGACGGCGGAAGATTTCCAGCGCATCTATGCCGTCAACACCATCGGCCCGTTCCAGATGATCCGCGCCGCGCGTGCGCAGCTCGAAGCGGGCGCCAAGGCCTCCGGGCGGGCGTCCGCCGTGGTCAACGTGTCGTCGGTGGCCGGCATTTCCGGCGGCGGCTCGTCGGTCGCCTATGCCGCGAGCAAGGGCGCGCTCAACACCATGACGCAATCGCTGGGGCGCGCGTTGGCGCCGTTGATCCGCGTCAATACGGTATGCCCGGGCTACATCGATACGCCCTGGTTCACCAAGGGCCGCGGCGAGGCCGGCGCCAAGGCGGTACGGGATTCGGTGATTGCAAAAGTGCCGCTGAAGACGGCCTCAACGGCTGACGATATCGCGCAGCTCGTCTGCTTCCTCGCCTCGCCGGCGTCGGGACAGATGACCGGCGAGTTCGTGCGCATGGATGCGGGGATGCATTTGGTTTTGTGAGGCTCGTGCAATTATTCGTCGTCCCGGCGTTCGCCGGGACGACGGGATAGTTACCGATTACCCGGATCCGAAATCACGCGGCTGGCCACCAGCCGGTTCCAGATGAACAGCACGATCAGCGCGCCGATGGTGGCGGTGACGAAGCCGGCGCCCTGACTGGCACTGTAATAGCCCATCGCCTGGCCGATGAAGGTTGCGAGAAACGCGCCGGCGATGCCGAGCACCGTGGTCAGGATGAAGCCGCTCGGATTGTTGGGGCCGGGCGAAAGCAGGCGCGCGATAATTCCGGCGACAAAGCCGACGACGATGACCCAGATAATGCCACCCATGGTGATGGTCCTTTGCAATGTTCTATGAGGGAGAATGCGGCGCGCGAGCGCGCCGCGGTATCAAAGCCGGCCTGAGATTTCGTTCTCGTCCGGCAGCCTTCCGTCCGGCGTCAGGTGATTGATCACGTCGGGCAGATACTGGCTGAGACCCTGCAGCAGATCATCGCGCGACATACCGGTCTGCGAGGACAGCGATTCGATCTGGTCGGCGCCGAGCGCACTGGCGAGATCGCCCGGTGCGATCTCCTTGTTGGGGCCGTTGCTGACCCATGAACTCGCCGCGTCGCCCTGGCCCTTCTCCTGAAACTGCTTGAGCAGGTCGCCGAGACCGCCACTGAGGATGCTGCCGGCGGCGCCGCCAGCGAGCAAGCCGCCGAGGCCGCCCTTCATCAGATCGCTGAGGCCGCCTCCGCCCAAAGCACCACCTAAGCCGCCGGGCAGGCCCGCAGTCACGTTACCGGGCAGTTTCGGCGGGGCAGAAGGCGCCGAGGGCGCTGCACCGGGCTGACTGCCGCCGAAATGTTTCATGGCTTTCCAGGCCAGCAGAGCCAGGATCGCCATGGTCATCGGCGACATGCCCTCCTTGCTGTCCGATTGCGCGTTCGGGTTGCCGGGGCCGCGCGGGCCGTTCTGCATGCCGTTGAGTATGTCGAGTAAACCCATGGTAGTCTCCTGCAGCGTGTCAGCCCCCGGGCGAAACATAACGGTGGCCCATGACGGTTACAAGGCGCGCCCGGATAAGCGTTTGCGCCTTCGATAGGCACCGGGCGCCGGTTCTGCTATCGAACGGCCGGCAATAGAGGCAATTGAAGATGAACGCAGGCCGAACGATTGGCGTGGCGGGCGCGGGCAGCATCGGCTGCTTCGTCGGCGGCATGCTGGCGGCCGGCGGCCGCCGTGTCGCCTTGCTGGCACGCCCGCGCGTGATCGCCGAGATCGAGGCCAAAGGCCTGCGGCCGACGAGCTTTGAAGGCTTCGATCAAACGCTTGATGCCAGGAAGCTCACGCTGTCGGATAATCCCGCAATCCTTGGGGATGCCGGCGTGGTGCTGGTGTCAGTCAAAAGCGCCGATACCGCTGACATGGCGGATATCATCGCACGGCACGCTCCATCAGATGTCATTGTCGTCAGCCTGCAGAACGGCGTCGGCAATGTTGCGGTGCTGCGCAATCGCTTGCCCGGCCGGCGCGTGCTCGGCGGCATGGTGCCGTTCAATGTGATCACGGCAGGCGAGGGGCGGTTTCATCGCGCGACGTCGGGCGACATCGTGATCGAACAGGACGCCGCCGGTACCGCCGAAAAGCTTTCAGTGCCCGGATTGAACATGCGTCCGACCGGCAACATCGACGGCGTGCAATGGGGCAAGCTGCTGCTCAATCTGAACAACGCACTCAATGCGCTGGCCGATCTGCCGCTGCGCCGCCAACTCGCGCAACGGCCTTGGCGGCGATTGTTTGCCGACCAGGTGACGGAAGGATTGGCGGCGATGCGCGCAGAGGGCATCAGGCCGGTTTCGCCGACGCCGCTGCCGGCGGGCTGGATGCCGCATTTATTGCGTTTGCCGGATATGATCTTCGAAGCCGTGCTGGGGCGGACGATGAAGATCGATCCCGAAGCGCGCTCCTCGATGTGGGAGGATCTGCAACGCGGCCGCCGCACCGAGATCGACTATTTTCAGGGCGTCATCACCGAGATCGCCGAGCGGCGCGGGCTGGATGTGCCGCTGTCGCGCCGGGTCGTCGAACTGATCCGCAAAGCCGAGGCCGCCGGCCAGGGCTCGCCGGGGCTGACACCGGACCAGATCCGCAGCTGAAGCGGTCGGTTGCCTTGAAATGGCGCCGATGCTGCGCGAGTTTTGCTTGGGAGCGTTCACTGGGAGAAGCGGCATGAAACCGACACGCGCAGCACCTCTGGCGATCGCCGCCTTTCTCGGCTGGGTATCCGTGCTTCCCGCTTATGCCGTGCCGCCCGTTGCGACGCCGTCGCCGGGCTATGAGGCACGGCTGCAGGAGCAGCGGGCCGCCTCGACGCGGCTCCATAGACCGGTCGCGCCAGTGACAAAGCCTCCGCGCCGGACCAAGCGCGTGCCTGCGAACTGATCCTGTTGATGCTGACGGTATCTACGGCGCGATGGTGAAGACGGATTGACGTTGTCGTCCCGGCGAAGGCCGGGACCCATACGCCGCGGCCACGATTGTGGGAAGGGGAAGACAACAACCAGCGTGCAAAACGATGACCGCTGGTGGTTATGGGTCCCGGCCTTCGCCGGGACGACGGAAGAAATCAGCTTCGCTTCGGCTTGGTCGGCGGCGGGTTGAACAGCTTCTTCAAATCGTCGATGCTTTGCGACAGCCGCGGCCATTCGCAGGAGAAGGAATTTTTTGCGCAGTTGGAAGCCTTGATGCGCGCGGCCTGCTTGACCGGGCTTGCCACCGGCACCGGGATTTTTTCGACCTCGGTTCGCAGCGCCACCTGCTGCACGTCGCGTTGCGGTTCCGGTTGCTGCTGCTGTTGTTTGGCCGTGAAGGCCGCCGCGATGCTGCTGCGGCGCTGGCTTTCCAGATAGGCGGTATATTGCTGGTCGATCTTCTTCTGCTCTTCCGGCGTCGGGTTGGGCCCCGCGATGTCGAAGGTTCGGTCCTGCATGAAGTCGTAATAGGTGTAGCCGCCGCCAGGCTTGCGGCGGCCGGCGAACTTCGCGTTGCATTCGGCAAGCGCTGACGTCTTGTCTTCCTTGGTCTTCGCCTTCTCGGCGGCGTCAGCGCAAGATTCGAAGTCGACCGGCGTGCCGCGCCACCACTGCGCATGCGCATGCACCGGGCTCAGCACGACGAGGCCGGCGACGGCTGCGATAGCGAGCAGCGATGATGGTAACGCAATCACGGACGAAGTTTCCTCAACGTGAGTTCCAAAGTTGATTTGCGGTCATGGATTAAACCGATTGTCGCCATTTTGAGAGGCCTTGTCACCCCCGGAACCCGGCGATTCTCCAGCGCTGATTTCTTGCCTGTGAATGATGGAACCCACCGGCGGTTCATTGGAATTTATTCTGGAAATTCAACGCGAAAGGGGTTTGGACCCAATTGGGCGGAAGCCGGTCGGAGGCGGCTGCGCCGCAGTCAGCCTGTTGACGCATTGTGGCAGGACTTTGCCATTTATTCCCTGTGCGGGTCCGGTGCGGTTTCGCCGAACAGCGTGCACAACGAAGGGGCGCGAGCTCACATCTGATGAAAATCCGTTCGACCGGCTGCCGATTTCCCGGCGAGCTCACGCGATCCCGATTCCAATACAGCCCAATGGAATAGAATTTTGGCATATCAATCTGTGCAAAAAGGTATTTGATTGCCCGGGTTTGGCGCTATCAAAGATGTCCGCGAACAAGAAGAAGCATCAGGGGAAACCAACTGCATGAGCGTCACCATTGCCATGGATAGCGTGCCAAAGCCGGCGTCTGAGTTGATCGAGGCATTCAGGAGCGCGTCGACATCGATCATCAGCGACAACCTTGCCCGGCTGTCGGGCGCCGTGGGGCTGCGGCCGTTCCATCGCAGCGGCAGGCTGGTGGGCGTTGCCTTTACCGTCCGCACCCGGCCGGGCGACAATCTGGCCATTCACAAGGCGCTTGAGCTGGTTGGACCCGGCGACGTGATCGTGGTCGATGGCGGCGGCGACGAGAGCAGGGCGCTGGTCGGCGAGATCATGAAGAACATTGCCGAGTATCGTGGCGCTGCCGGCTATGTGATCGACGGCGCGATCCGCGACGTCGCCGCGTTTGCCGCGTCCGACTTTCCATGCTTTGCCCGCTCGGTCATTCACCGCGGCCCCTACAAGAGCGGCCCCGGCGAAATCAACGTGCCGGTCTCGATCGGCGGCTCGGTGATATCGCCGGGCGATATCGTGGTGGGGGACGAGGACGGCGTGGTGTCCTTTCCGGCCGCGATCGCACCCTCGTTGCTCGAGGCGGTGCGCGCCCAGACCAGGCGAGAAGAGGAAACGTTGGTGGCGATCCGCGAAGGCCGCTATCAGGGCTCCTACGGCAAATCATGATCGAGACGCAACGGACATTGGGACAACTGACGTTGAGGAAGCGACGATGAGTCAGAGGGACGAGTTTCACAATCTGGACAACCCGGATGACGGCCTGTTTCGCGATCTCGCGCCGGGTCTCACCACGCGCATTTTCGCCGGCGAGCAGGCCATGCTGTCGGTGGTGACGCTGGCGCCGCATTCGCAAGGCACCCTGCATCATCACCCCGAGGAGCAATGGGGCGTGCTGCTCGAAGGTTCGGCCGTGCGGGTGCAGGGCGATGAGGAAATCACGGTGAAGCAGGGCGATTTCTGGCGCACGCCGGGAAACGTGCCGCACACCATGCGCGCCGGACCGGAGGGCGCCCGCGTGCTCGATATCTTCAGTCCGCCGCGGCCGGAATACAAAAAGCCGGGATCGGGCTTCGGTAATCAATAGACCTGCGAAACAAAAAACAAACGCAGCAACAATCGGGGGGATAGAAATGAAGAAGATCACGCGACGGTCGATGCTGGCGGCGTCGGCCGCATTCACTTTCGCGCCGTCGCTGGCCTTGGGGCAAGCGGCGAAGAACATGACGCTGGTGGTGCCATTCCCGCCGGGAGGCTCCACTGACGCGCTGGCGCGGCTGCTGCAGTCTCATTTGCAAACCAAGCTCGGCCGTATCGTACTGGTGGAGAACAAGTCGGGCGCCGCCGGTTCGCTCGGCGCGGCGGCGGTCGCGAAAAGCCCGCCGGATGGTTCGTCGTTTCTGGTGACCTTCGATTCTCACGCGGTGATCCCTGCCATCCTCGAAAAGCCGCAGGTCGACGTCGAGCAGGACCTGATGCCGGTGTTTCTCGTCGGCACCGCGCCCTATGTGATCGCGGCGAACGCCGGCCGGCCGTTCAAGACGTTTGCCGATATCGTTGCCGCGTCGAAAAAAGAGCCCGGCTCGATCAAATACGCATCCGTCGGCATCGGCACGCTCGGTCATCTCGCGATGACGATGCTGGCGAAGCAGGCCGGCGTGGAAATCACGCATGTGCCGTATCGCGGCGGCGGTCCGGCCATGAACGACGTGCTCGGCGGACACGTCGACCTGATCGCGGGATCGGCGGCGCTGATCATGGCGCAGCTGGGGACCAATACGCTACGTCCCATCCTGCAGCTGGGGCGCGAGCGGATGCCATCGCTGCCGGACACGCAGACGGGGATCGAAGCAGGCTATCCCGATTCCGAGACGCTGGCCTGGTGGGGCATTTTTGCGCCCAAGGGTACGCCGCCTGATGTAATCGACGGCCTCGCAAAGCCGGTCCGCGAAATTCTGAGCGACCCCGCGGTCGCGGCGCAGCTGCGCGAGACGCAGCAAATGACGCTGCTGCTGGCCGACGCCAAGGATTTCGGCACGTTCTTCGCCAAGCAGGTCAGCGCATGGGGCAAGGTCGTGCGCGAGAACAACATCAAGGCGTAGGGACCGGTTCTCATCCTCCTGATTTTTCGGGACGCAGTCCGGCGGCCGCCCGGCAGGTCGGCTGCGGCGCCTGCCGCAACGTGCCCGTATGATTCCGGACCTATCCCAAAGACGCATAGGAAAAACGGCCGACTCGTGGCGAAGTTCCGGGAACCGCGCCCAACCTTTATGACTTCCGCGCGTTGTCAGACTACGAAAAGTCACCGTTTCGGAGATCGTTGTGAACAGCACACTCACGTTGAAGCCCCGTCCCAGCAATACGGCCCTGATCGCCTGGCGGTTCACCGGGCAGCCGCTCTACGAATGGCCGAGCTGGGTGCAGTCGAGCTGCTCGCTTCAACGCAGCGACGACGGACAGCTCGAGCTTCGACACGAGCGGCGGAGCGGCGCGCAGATCGTCTATCTCGGTGAGTGGCTGGTCCACGATCTCGACGGCGGCATCTGCTTCTACACCGACGCCGAAATCCGCAAAGAGTTCGAGATCGCCTGAGCGCTATTGACCCTGAGCGCTATTGCCGCAGTCAAGTTCGCGGCGAAGTGTGAACCACGCAACAATCTGCCGCAATCTATAGGTTTATAGCTGTTGTCATTCACCCAGAGGGGCAATGCTGAAATTTCGAATCGTATTTTAAGGAACTGAGACGACTCAACTGGCGCCCCTCTCCTCATGGTATTTCTTGATTGGAGAAAGCGATGGCAACAGAAGTGAATGTCCAGCCCGGCCATGGCAAAGCTGGCCGTCATCCGACCCGACAATTTCTCGATACGCTTTCCGGGCACGACGATCCCGGCATGTTCGGTCGGATGTTTCCGAACCTCGATCCGCTGGCGGTCGATGACACGCCGCTGCAGGAACTCGCCGACGCGATGAAAGACCCGAACCCCGGCGATCCCGCCGGGAACAATACCAAGGTGCCGGCCGGCTTCACCTATCTCGGGCAGTTCGTCGACCACGACATCACGCTGGATCTGACGTCGTTCGGTGAAAAGGAAGCCGATCCCAACGCGGTCGAGAATTTCCGTACGCCCGCGCTCGATCTGGACAACGTCTATGGCCTCGGTCCGGATGGCAGCCGGCATCTTTACGCGCGCAATCCTGGCGATCCCGATGGCAAGGGTCCTGGTCCGAAACTGTTGATAGGCAAGACCATCAGCGTGCCGGCCGGCAATGTAACCATCACCCCTCGCAATGATCTGCCGCGCAGTCCCGAAGGCTTCGCGCTGATCGGCGATCATCGCAACGACGAAAACCTCGTGGTCGCGCAGACGCATCTGGCGATGCTGAAATTCCACAACAAGGTGTGCGATCAGCTGGCTGCGGCGGGCACGCCCGCCGACGAGATATTCGTGCAGGCCCGCCAGATCGTGACCTGGCACTATCAGTGGATGGTGCTGCACGATTTCGTCGAGCGCATCACCGAAAAGGGGATCGTTGCGAAAATCCTCGAACAGGGCCGCCGCTTCTATCGCTTCAAGAAGACGCCCTACATGCCCGTCGAGTTTTCCGGGGCCGCGTACCGGCTCGGCCACAGCATGGTGCGCGAGGTCTATAGCCACAATCGCATCTTCACGCCCGGTCCCGGCGGACTAATCCCGGCCTCGCTCGACCTGCTGTTCAAGTTCACCGGTTTGTCCGGCGGCATTGTCGGCGATCTCGCGCCGAATCCTGTCGTGCCTCCGCTGCCGATTCCATTGCTTTCCAGCAACTGGATCATCGACTGGCGGCGCTACTTTGAAGTGCTGGCCACCAATCCGGCTGACGTCAGGCTCAATCCCTCGCGCAAGCTCGATCCGTTCGTGGTGCCGCAATTGCATACGCTCCCGGGCGGCGGCCCCGCCGCCACCCGCAGCCTGCCGTTCCGCAATTTGAAGCGCGGCGTGCTGCTCGGATTGCCGTCGGGACAGGATGTCGCCAAGGCGATGCGGATCAAAAACCCGCTGACTTCGGCCGAGATCGCCAAGGGCACCGACGGCGCGGTGGCGAAGAAGCATGGCCTGCACGAGCACACCCCGCTCTGGTACTACATCCTCAAAGAGGCCGAGCAACGCGGCGGCGGCGAAAAACTCGGCCCGGTGGGCGCCACGATTATTTCGGAAGTGTTCGTCGGCCTCGTGCATGGCGACCGCCAGTCGTATCTCTGGCTCAAGGGCAAGAACTGGAAGCCGACGCTGCCCTCCAAGACACCGGGCGATTTCACCATGGCCGACTTGCTGCGGTTCGTCGGCGATGTCAGCCCGATCGACGGGATTTCGACGGTGTAGAGCGTTTTCCAGCGAAGTGTCCGGTTCGCGCGTCAAGAAAACGCGTCAAAACAAGAATCTGGAGCCCCGTTTCGACTCCCTCGGAACGGTGCTCCAGGTGGCAGAATCACCAGAAATCCTGCGGTTGCGCGTTCCAGATCACGGCGCAATCGCAGGCTGGCGATCAGGCTTCCGCTCTGGTATGGAATCGCGAAGCCTGCCTGTTCGGTGGGTTCGCGGTCCCGTAGCTCAGCCGGATAGAGCGACGGTTTCCTAAACCGTAGGTCGCATGTTCGAGTCATGCCGGGATCGCCAGTTTCAGAATCCAACAACCCAGATAAAGACGGGCATATCTCACCGTACGCGCTCCGGTGCATGCCGCGTTTGGGGTGTGAACGGGCCTTCCGGCGGTGACGTCATCAATGCGACCAGCATAAGCCCCAGAAGCGCAGCCCAGAACGTCAGCCAGAACCCGTCGATGTAGGCGAGAACATTGGCTTCGCGCCGGACCAAAGCAGCCAAGGTGCTGAGCCCCCGAGCTGTTGCAATATCCGATCCATGGCTGAGGAACGGCGCGGTGATCCGAGAGAGGGCCTGCGTTACACCGGCGTCACCGGCGACGACGTGTTGACCGAGCAGGTTTGAGTACGTCTGTTCGCGGACACGCAGCCAGGTCGTGATCAGCGCAACGCCGATTTCCGCGCCGCCGAGGCGCAAGACCTGGATATAGGCCGAGAACGCCGTCGCGCGAGCCGGATCGGCATTGGCGAAGGCATACACCATGATCGCAAGGAACGTCAGGCCGTAACCGGCAGACTGAAAAAGTGCGACGGGCACGAAGGCCGCGGGATCCCAGTCGCTGGTCAGCTTTGTGCCGAGCAAGCCTGCGGCTGCAAATGCCGAGAGACCGAGGACCAGCACGAACCGGGCGTCGATCCGTCGCAGCAGGACGACGGCAATCGGAACCAGCAGCACGAGCGGCAGTGCGACGTAATTCAGCAGCAGCGGGCCGATTTGTTCGGACCTCAACTGCCGAACGGTCGTGAGGAAGTTGGGTATCAGCGCGACGTTGGACAGGCTGGTCACGATGAAGCAAAGAGCAGCGAGCAGCATCAGTCCGATGTTGCGCGAAAAGATCACGCTCGCTTGGGCCCAAGGCTCCGGCACGACGGCCTCGTTCACCAGGAATGCCGCGATCAGCGCCGCGCCGCCGCACAGAAGGGCGAGGACCGTGCCGGAGGAGAGCCAGCCGAGCCGATTTCCCTGATCGAGTCCTGCGAACAGCAAAGTAAGTCCTGCGCCGAACAGCAGCATGCCGCCCCAGTCCGCCCGGCGCAGCAGATCGTAATTGATCGGCTCGGAACGGGCGCCCAGACAGGCGCACAGGGCCATCAGGGGAGCGAGCAGCGCGTCGCCCCAATAGACCCATTGCCAGCCGAGGGCCTGAACATACACGTCAACCAGCGAGATCCCGGCATTTGCCGTGAATGCCAGGCGAAACGCATAGAGCGCCATGGCTGGCAGCCACCATCGGGGTGGCAGGCTGCGCAGTATCACCATCATGGTGGCCGGCACGAAGACGCCGAGACACAGCCCGTGAACGATGTGCAGCGCAAGCAGCACATCGTACGAGCGCACGAAGGGGATGGCGAGCGAGACGATGGTGTAGAGCAGCGTCGGGGCAACGAACAGCCGTCGGATGCCGACCGTGGATGCGAGCCAGGCGACGGCCGGCGCGATCATGATCTGTGACGCGGTTCCGGCCGTGCTGAGCCAGGCGCCCTCGTCGAAGCTCAGGCTCAGCGCGCCTTTGATGTCGGCGAGCCCGATCGCGAAGAAGCGGCTGTGAAAGCTGACGATGAACGGGCCCAACAGGACGGCGGCCACCGCGAAGAGTGGGCGGTACTGCGAAGCAGGCTTGTCGGCGGGGCCGGTATCGGCTGTCTCCGCGGAATCGCTCACGGTTGTGCCCGCTGATTTCGGGGCGCTTCGGTATGGATACGCGTCGTGACCGACATGCCCGAGCGCAGGCGTTCAAGCAGCTTCTGGTCCGGCGCAAAGCCGATCCGCACCGGAATCCGCTGGACCACTTTGGTGAAATTGCCCGTCGCATTGTCGGGAGGCAGCAGCGCGAACTGCGAGCCGCTCGCGGGAGAGAGGCGCTCGACATACCCGCGCAGCAACTCGCCGGGGAACGTATCGACGGCGATGTCGACGGCCTGTCCCTCGGTCACCCGCGTCAATTGGGTTTCCTTGTAATTGGCGATCACATGGAGTTTGGGGAGCGCCGTAACCGCGATCAGCAGGCTGCCGACGTTCACATAGTCGCCCTGCTGCACCTGGCGTTCGCCGACGACGCCATCGAATGGCGCGGTGATCCTTGTATAGCCGAGGCGCAGCTGCGCTGCCGCGAGAGCGGCCTCGGCGGCCTGCAGGTCAGACGCGCGTTGCGCCTTTGTGCCGGTCAGCACGTCGAGCTGTCGTCGCTGCGCGTCCACGGCAGCTTCGCTCGCCCGCAGGTCATTCTGGGCCTTGACGTGCTCGGCTATGACCGTTTCGATTTTTTGCTGCGTGCTGAAGCCTGACTGTGCGAGCTTCTCTTGCCGCTCGCGTTCCTGGCGTGCCTGAATTTCGTACGCCACCGCAGATGCCTGTTGCGATTCGGCCTGGGAAATCGTGGCGCGCTGCAGCGCGATCTGGTTATTGAGGTTGTCATGCGCCGTTCTGGCTGCGGCAACGGCGGCCTCGGCCTGTGCGACCTGGACGGCATAATCAGCGGGATCGATTTCCGCCAGCAGGTCGCCCGCCTTGACACGCTGGAAGTCTCTGACCGCGACCGTGCGCACCATGCCTGCGACCCTGCTCGCGAGGCGCGTCATCTCCGTTCGAACGTATGCGTTGTCGGTTTCCTGAACCGCAGCCTGGCCGGTCCACCGGTCCCATCGCGTGATCGCGATGGTGACAAAGCCCAGAACCATCGCAAGCGCGAACAGCGGGATGCCAAATCGTCCGAGCGCGCCCCACGAGGTGGGCGCCTTTGTCTGTTCCGCTTTCGGATGCGACGTGTGCTCGGATGGCGGCGGCTGCACCTCGGCGGACTGTGCGGGAAGCTGGGGCAGGGGCGTAGACATTTTTTGCGCCGATCATCCGCCGCTGATGGTGCCGGCTCGCGTGGCGGGCGCATGGCGATCCACGAGAAAGGCAACCAGGGTGGAGGGACGAATGGCCTTGATGGCCGGAAGCGGGGTCTCGTCGTCGGCGAGTGCATCTCCCTTCAAAAGATGTGCGGTGCCGGCATTGATCTCTCCGTCGAAGACATACAGCAGCTGATCCATGCCATCGGCCCGGGGGATCTCGATCTCGCGGCCGGCCGGCAGGTGCGCGTCATAGACCGTGACCTGCTGGCGGACCTTGAGCGGCGCGTCGCTTGCCTCCGGCGCGGCGATGAGATGCCAGCTGCCGTCGGCAAGAGTGTCGTCGCGGTCGTGGAACTGAACTTCGCCGGGCAGATCCGCCTCGCGGGGGCGGATGAAGATCGGAAGCATTTCGATGGGGTCTGAAGGCGCGGATTCCTCATGCCAGAAGCTCCGGCCCGCGTTCATCATCATCAGCCTGTCCGGCGATAGCGCCACGCGGTTGCCCGACGAGTCCTCATGCACCATGGTGCCGCGCCTCATGTAGCTCAGGATCTCGTCGTTGACGTGCTCGTGGAAGCGCACCACGGTGCCGACGCCAAGATTGGCGTGATCGAGGACCGCGAGCGGCCCGAAGGCCGGATCGGCGTTCGATCCGAGGACAAGGCCAGGCCGCACGCGCCGGATCTTGAACGATCCGTGCTCGAAGCCGCGGCTGCGCTCTGCGCGTAGAATTTTCAACATTCGGCAACTCCATGCTGAGACTCGTGGACAGGGGTCCCGGCGTTGTTTGAGCCGGGATCATGTCGAATGAGCCGTCCTGATTTCGTGCGACCTCAACGGTGGTTACGACTGGATGGCCGGGCGCCGGTGGTGGTCAGTCGAGGGGCGGGCCGACGAATTCGACGCTGTATTTCGCAGCGATCTCGTTCACCCGGTCCATTCCGTCCTTCGATGACAGCCCTTCTTTCTCGACCTCGCGGAAGAAGCCTTCGCCTTTTCCCGGGGACAGCATGACGAGCACGCGGGAAGTGCCGGGGCCGATGCCCTTGAAGGCGTGGCACGCGCCGGGCGGGATCAACGCGGTCGTCCCCGCCTCAGCCACGGCTTCCGTCCCGTCGCAGTGAAACTTCACCGACCCGGACAGCACCGTGAACATCTCGTGCTCGACATGGTGGATGTGCAAAGGAGGGCCTGCCCCTTCTTCGACTTCCTCCTCGAACACGCAGAACGCGCCGCCGGTATCTTCGGGTGTGATGCGAAAATAGCGTTTGAATCCGAAAGCGCTGTTGGCCTCACCTGCGGCGGGCGCATGGACGATCGGCGTCTGTTTTTGGGTCATGTTCCGTTCAGCCTTCTTGATCTGTGGTGGGATCGAGACGCGCGTTCTTTGACAAACACGTCTCGTCACCGGTTACGACTGGATCGGCGGAAGCACCTCGGTGAACAGCAACTGGATCAGCTGTTGACCGTGGGGCGTGCCCCAGTTCTGGGCCAGTTCCGCGAGCATGGTGTTGGTGGCGGTCAGGACGACGCCGGCGTCCTGCATGCGGCGGCGCGACATGTCCTCGGACAATTCGAACGGCGATCCCGAAGCGTCCATCACGGCCTGCACGTTGTAGCCTTCGGTCACCGCATCGATGGCGGGGAAGACGAGGCAGACGTCGGTGGTCACGCCGGCCATGATCAGGTTCTTCCGCCCCGTTGCTTCCACAGCCGCCTTGAAGTTGGCGTCGGTCCAGGCGTTGACGACGCCTTCGCGCTTGACGCGCTTCTCGAAGGCGTCCGGCAGAATGTCCTTCAGTTCCGGCAGCAGCGGCCCCTGCAAACGATCCTCCTGGCTGGAGGTCAGCACGGTCGGGATGCCAAGGATTTTGGCGGCCTTGGCCAGCACGAGCGACATGCGCTTGGCCCGCGCGACGTCGATATTCTTGATGAGCTGCATGGTGCCGACCTGGTGGTCGATCAGCAGAAGCGCCGAGTTCTTCGGGTGAATGTCGTGGTCATAACCAGTCTCCGGTGCCCGTTGCGAGCCTTATTGCTCGCATGGAGGCTACATTTGGAACGAATTGCTGAGGAGACTTGATGTTTGCTACCTTATGTTCCAAAAATGAAACATGAAAACCTTCGGTGATTTTGACGGCCTCGCGCTGTTCATCCGCATCGTGCAAGCTGGCGGCTTCGCCTCAGCTGAACGCGCGACGGGCATCCCGAAGGCCACGCTCTCGCGCCGGCTGTCGGCGCTGGAAGAGACCCTGAATGTCAGGCTTGCGCGCCGGACCAAGAAGGGCGTGATACTCACCGAACAGGGGCAGCAGCTGTTCGAGCGCGGCCGGTCTGCCTTCATGCTGGCTGAGCAGGCTGTCGCCGAGGTTCAGGACGAGCGCGTCGCGCTGTCGGGCACCGTTCGCTTGTCGCTTCCCCCTGATATGGCGACCGCGGTTCTTGGCCCCGCACTGATCGGCTTCAAGACCAGATATCCCGACGTTACCATCGAGATGACGCTCACGGATCGCAGGGTCTCGCTGATCGAGGAAGGCTACGATCTCGTGGTTCGCATGGGGCCGGTGGCAGACTCCGAATTGATGTTCCGTAGAATCGCCGATTTGCCGCGCGCCTTGGTCGCAAGCCCCGCCTTCCTCGCTGCACATCCCGATCTCTGCACGCCACAAGATCTGGAAATGCTGCCGGCGCTCGCGATCCGCCGCGATCTCATCGAATGGGATCTGAAAGATGCTCAGGGGATGCGCGCCATCATACGTCCCGCGATCGGCTTTGCCGCAAACCGCCAGACCATTCTCGTCGACGCTGCCCGCGCCGGTCTCGGCATCGCCAATCTGCCGAAATTCCTGATCGAGGATGCCATGGCAACCGGCGCACTCGTTCCCGTCCTGCCGGATTGGGAGCCGTCACCCGTAGAGATGACTGCGCTGTGGCAGAAGGACAGGATCAGCGGACGTCTGATCAAGGCCATCGTCAGCGCATTTGAGGAAGCGCTACGCGCCAAACCGATCGAGGTCTAGAGTGTGGCGCTGTGCGTAGGCGGACCTTCACGGGACCGCAATCCACGGCGCTTCTTCCCGGCCGCCGTCAACGCTCGTAGCTTGCCGGGTCCGCGCTGTCAGACGGATTTGCGAATGCGTTGCGCAAAACCACCGGCATCGGATTGCGAAAATTGAGGCCGCTCGGCGGCACCGGTGATTCGAACCACTTCTTGTAGATCACCTCGATCTCGGGGCTGCGGTACAGGTTAGCGGTCGCGCGATCCGCTACGGTCTTGAACGGTGCATCATCCTTGCGCAGCATGATCCCGTAGGGTTCGGCCTTCGAAAATGCCTCTTCGCTGATGATGTAGGCCGACGGGTCTTTCGATCGCGCGATCGCGACGGCGAGTTGCACGTCATCGAGGACGTAGGCGGCGGCGCGGCCGGTCTCCAGCATCAGAAACGCCTCCGCCTGGTCCTTGGCGGCCAGTACCGCAACGCCGAGATTTCGTGTGGTACTGGCCTGGGTGAGCTGCACCATATTGGTCGAGCCTGAGATCGCGACGACAGGCTTGCCTTTCAGCGCGTCGATCGTGGTGATGTTGTCGGCCTTCCTCGCCGCAAAGCGTGTCGCCGACAGGAAATGCGAGTTTGTGAACGCCACCTGGCGCTGGCGCTCCGCATTGTTGGTGGTGGACGAGCAGACCAAATCAACCGTTCCATTCATCATCAGCGGAATGCGATTGGACGACGTTACCGGGCTTGTCTCGACCTTCAGGCTGGAAAGCTTGAGCTCCTGCTTCACCGCGTCCACGATTTTCATGCAGATATCGACGGCGTATCCAATCACCTTCTGGTCGCCGTCCAGATAGCTGAACGGCACCGAGGCTTCCTGGATGCCAAGCACGACCCGGTTGGTCTCCTTGATCTTCTGCAGCGTCCCGGTCAGCTCGCTCGCATTTGCTGAGACGGTCATCAGAATAGCTGCAACCATGATCGCTGGCAGTCGCATCGGGTTTACTCCATGGATATCGACAAGTCGGGAAGGACGTGATGCGGGGTGAAAACCGAGTGCATCAACCCATCGTGTACTTCTAGCCGACACCGCCCGATCGGGATACCGAAGCCTGCACATAGCAGCTATAGAGCTATTCTATCGTGGAGTTGCGGCCAGGAACGATACGGTGGTGGGCAAGGTCGCTGCTGCCGGGACCGTGCGCCGATCCGCTGCCGGGCTCGCGCCAACGGATAATCCGGCCAGGCCTCGCCACGCGGCCCAATTTGCTGGCGATGGTCGTTTCGACCCCGCGGGATCAGTATCTGATGACGGCTATGATGGCGGCGACAATGAATGCCGCGACAAGCGAAAGCGCGCGATCGAGTGTTTTCGATCGGGGCGTTGCGGGCGAGTCGGGCGGTTTCATGACGTTACGCCGGCGGTCGCAGTTCGCCAACGAGCCAGCCAACATCGCCGGACTTCATGGGATCTGACGCGATAACGATTTTTTCGACGTTGCCGCATCTGGAACAGTCGAACGTGCGAAGCTCAAACCCGGTGGGTCCAGGCGATATCTGCGCAAGGTTCATGCGCGTTTGACATGTTTGGCAGCGGAGGCGCTGTATGGCGAGCAGCGGAATTGCGGCTGGGTAAGCGGTCATTGCAATCCACCCTTTGAGTCAGGCGGGAGCGCAAAGCTCTCAGTCACCGGAAGATGCCGAGGCGGGCGGTGATGGAACCAGCATGCTCGCCTTGTATTGGGAGCGCTGGTCAATATCGCTCAGGTTCCGAAATAAATTAAACGCAAACCATGTTCCGTTTCGAAGCCGAGGCCATGGCCCCGACTTCGGTCATCGCAAACGCCGGCCAGGAAATTTGCCCGCATGATCAAAATTGAACAGACAGTTTAGATCCCACCGCCGAAGATGGATTTGGCGGCGGGTAGGCGCAATGAGGAAGAGATGGACACCGCCAACGCGCCATCTGCATAGCACTGAGACGGCCCCAAAGTGCAACCGGGCAAGACAGACTGCCGCCAGTGTCTTGTCAGGCCTACGAGGGAGTCCTGCATTCACCTGCAGGACTCCCTCTGGCCGCTTAAATCCCGCTCGTTTCCGTTGGTGGTGGCCCTAGGTGCCATGCTGCCGGTAATCGAAAGCGGTCAGGTCATGGATCGCACGCGCGCATATTTTGTCGGCGTCGCGCTCGCCACTCTCGGCGGCCTGCAAAACCTTTCGGGCGATGATCTCACGATCCACTTCGAGCTGACCGATGTTCTGAAGCGTTTGACATGCAAGGTCGTACGCCTGGTTCACGGCCAAGACCTCCTCTGGATCGAGCGAGCGATTCCGGGAACGTGGATTGGATATGGTCATGATGCTCCTCGTGACAGCTGCGAGCGCAGTCTCTCGCATGCTGGAAAAATGAACGAATTGAGGGGCATCGGAAAAGGTCCCGCGATGCACAGGCGACGTTGCTCTGACATCGCGGGGCAAGATCTTTCGATTTGCAGTGATCTAACGAATTACAAGAACTATCGGTTCGTCGAATTGGTCCCAACGCCGAAGCCGCCGAATGGCTTGTAGGACTGCTTGGCAAGATCGCCGTACAGCGCGCCAATCTTCTGCGACTCGGTTACGAATGTTTCGTAAGCCGTCTTCGCGTACTCGGTTTGAATTTCAATCGCCTTCTCGAACGACTTCACGCCCGAGAGCTTCTCGACGAACGACCTGGTGTCTTCAAACGATTTCTTGGTGTAGTCGCCGTACGCCGTGGCAAGCGCCTGAAAGCCGGCGGGGAAGGTAGTGGATGAAGCGGTCGCTACGTCGACCCGTTCTTTATCAGCTTCTTGCGTAGAGTTCTGATTCGAGTTGTTGCGGTTTACATTCGACATTTTTGATGTCCCTTCGTTTCCTTGACAGCGAACCAATGGCTCGCATCGGCAATGGTTGCCCCAAAGCAGCAGTTCCCGCTTGGTCATTGGGCGTTGCTTCTGTGTTCGTATGATGATTCCGGAACCCTCGTGCATGCGGGCCGCGTCGCACCAGGGCAATCGCCGCTCAATCCGGGGCAATCGCAGAACGCGGCAAAACGAACGGAAGCGACAAACGCGAATGCGCCCGCCTCGCCGTCACATCGTGGCGGCAACGCGAACTGCGGATTTTCTTTGATCGGAACGTCGCGGGCTTCGATCCGTTGTTACGACGTTCCCATGAAAGGAAACGACATGACGAACCAAAACCAACCCGGTCAGCAGAATCAAACGCCGGGTCAGAAGCCTGGTCAACAGCAGGGCGGCGGTCAGAATCCGGGCCAGCAGAGTCAGGCTCCCGGCAAGGGTGACAAAGATCCCAAGCTGGCGCCCGATCAAACCAGCGACACCGATACCTAACTGAGACTGAAACACTGAGACTGAAACGGCCCGCCTCGGCGGGCCGTTTTCGTTTGGCTGAGCCAAATGTCGTTGCGCAGTATTGCGCGCCCTCACGCTCGCGGCTCGGCGCACTCCCGTAATTATACCGTTCGTCCATTAAGCCCGCCTTAGCCCCTGTTTGCGTATTTTGGCGGTCTCCACGGCAACGGAAACAGAACATGCGAATCGGTCGGCTCTTTGCGGTATCAATGCTCTCGGTGACGGCCCTGTCGGTGATCCTTGGTGCAGGGGTTCTCGTTCCGCAATATCGTACCTTTGCAAGCAAGAATGAAGCGATCAAGGCCGTGGAGGCATTCGGCGCGGTTCTGGCTGTTGGTCAACAGGTCGCGGCCTATCGTGCGCCGTATCTCAGTCCGCTGTTCCAGGATGGGACCGCAACCCCGGCTCAGCTCGAAGCGATTGCAAAGGCCGTGCATCAGGCCGATGCCGCTTTCGCGAACGCCCGGACGGCGGTCGGCGCCCTCAGCGATGGCGCCACGATCGTTGCGGGCCTCAACCAGGCGGCGACCAAGCTTGCCGATATTCGCGCCGCGAACGATCGCGCGCTTGTCGTACCCATGGCTGCGCGTGATGCGGCGGTGGTCAAGGGCTTCCTGCCCGGCGTTGCCCAGGTCGTCGCGATTGTCGAACCGCTCTTGAACCGCCTTGAAAATCAGGTGGCCACCGCCGACGCGTCGCTGACGGCGCTGATGAGCATCGCTCGTACAGCCCAGGATATGCGGATCTCCGCCGGCGGCCGCGCCGCTTCGATGTCTCCTGCGATCAGCGCGCGCCGCCCAATGACAGTGGCCGAAATCTCTTCGTTCGACCGTGCCCAGGGCCGCGTGGACCTGAATCGCGAGCGAATCGAAGCCGGCGTGGATCAGATCGGCAGCCCGGCAAGGCTCGTCAAACCGCTGAAGGATGCGATCGATCTCTATTTCGGCAAGGCCGCGCCCTGGCTTGAGAAAGAGATGTCGGCCGCGCGCGGCGACGGCAACTATGGAATCAAATCCGATGTTGAACTCGCCGCCACGATTGTGCCGGCGGTGCAAAGCTTCTTTGCCGTGCGCGACGCGGCATTGGCTGAAGCCGCCGAACGCGCCGGCGCCGCGCGCGATGGGGCGCTGACGATGCTGGCGCTGGCAGGCCTTGCCGTTGTGGCACTGCTCGGCGTGCTCGCCGGCGTCACAATGATGCTGCGCCGCCGGGTGATTACGCCGCTCGCCAATCTGACCGACGTCGTCGGTGACCTCGCCGCCGGCCGCCATGATGTCACTATCCCGACGATCGAGCGCGCCGATGAGATCGGCGCGATGGCAGGTTCATTGCAGGTCTTCAAGGAAGCCCTGATCGCCAAGAAGGCCGCCGATGAGGCGGCGGCGGTGGAGGCCGATGCCAAGATCCAGCGTGGCCAGCGCGTCGACACGATTACCCGCGACTTCGAATCGATGATCGGCGAGATCGTCGAGATCGTCTCGACGGCCTCGAGCGAGCTCGAAGTATCGGCCGGCACGCTGACCTCGAACGCGGACCGTTCGGAGAAACTGGCCACCACGGTGGCGGCAGCCTCCGAAGAAGCCTCCACCAACGTGCAATCGGTCGCCTCCGCCACCGAAGAGATGGCATCGTCGGTCAACGAGATCAGCCGTCAGGTGCAGGATTCGGCGCGGATCGCCTCTGAAGCGGTGGAGCAGGCGCAGCGAACCAACGATCGCGTCGGCGAGCTGGCGAAAGCGGCGGCCCGGATCGGCGATGTGGTCGAGTTGATCAACACCATCGCCGGCCAAACCAATCTGCTGGCGCTGAACGCCACCATCGAGGCGGCGCGGGCGGGCGAGGCGGGACGCGGTTTTGCCGTCGTGGCCTCGGAAGTGAAGGCGCTGGCCGAGCAAACGGCCAAGGCGACCGGCGAGATCAGCCAGCAGATCAACGGCATCCAGGCCGCGACGCAGGAATCGGTCGGCGCCATCAAGGAAATCGGCGATACCATCGGGCGGATGTCCGAAATTGCGTCCGCGATCGCGGCTGCGGTCGAGCAGCAGGGCGCGGCGACGCAGGAAATTGCCCGCAACGTGCAGCAGGCCGCGCACGGCACCCAGCAGGTCTCCTCCAACATTGCCGATGTGCAGCAAGGCGCCAGCGAGACCGGATCGGCCTCGTCCCAGGTGCTCGCTGCGGCAAAATCGCTGTCCGGTGAAAGCAGCCGCCTCAAGCGCGAGGTCGGCCAGTTCCTGAGTTCGGTCCGGGCGGCCTGAAGACGCGACGGCCTCAGGACTTTTCGCCGAGCCGCGCGCCGCGGGCGATGGCCGCGGCCGTCTCCAGGCCGACGTGACGGACAAGTGGATCGGCATGGCGATGGACCAGCTGCCATTCCGAACCGTGCTTGCGATAGACCTGGGTGACGCGGAGTGACCAGTCCTGATCGGGCAGGCCGCCGACCTCGCCATGCTGGCGCTCGATCATCACGAGAACCACCAGATCGTGGGATGCGTAGCTCTGCACAAGCTCGAGTTTCGCATCGCCATTTCTGAAGTACTTGGCGAGCTGTGTCAGGCGTTCGGGGCTGGCATCAAAGCCGTGGCTGGCCGGTCCGCCGAACGGCTGCATCAGCGTGAAGTCATCGGCGATACGAACCATCCTGGACCATTCGTCCATCTCGCCGCGCATGAAGGCGACCGCTTGCGCTTCGGTGCGCTGGATCAGCTCAACGGGCGGGTGTCCCGCGCTGGCGGCTGAATTGGCCAGGCATTCCGACGGCCGGAAAGACAGCGATGCGCTCAGCGCGGCCGTCATCGCCGCGCGCCTCGACATGCCGGCGAGCGGGCAAGCAGAAGGTTTACCTTGGTCCAATGGCCGTCGTGTCCTGCGCAAGAATCCGAACATGTGAGCACTCCCTTTGATTTCGGCCGGATCCTGGACGTCCGGCGGGGTGCATTTGCCACTTCATCGCAGATGAATAAAATGATATGATTTCACCGATATGATGAACAAAACTGATCTATCCAGGGCCGACCTGAACCTGCTGGTGCTGTTCGAAATCCTGATGGAGGAGCGCCACGCCGGGCGATCCGCCGAGCGGCTGAACCTGTCGCCATCGGCGGTCAGCCATGGCCTTGGACGCCTGCGTAAACTGCTTGCTGATCCCTTGTTTCTCAGGACGCCCAAGGGCGTGGTGCCGACCGCGCGGGCCAGCGAACTCGCGGCGCCCGTTGCCGAAATCCTGACCCGCATCCGGGGCGTGGTGTCGAGCGGTGCGCCGTTCGATCCGGCGCGCTCGACGCGCCGCTTCGTCATCGGCGCGCCGGACGGAACGTCGGCGGTGTTCCTGCCGCCATTGCTCGAAGCGTTACGGAAGACCGCGCCGGGAATCGACATCGGCATCCGCCAGATTCTGCCGACGCAGGGCCAGCCCACGCCCGACCTCGCCTGGAAGGAAGCGCTGGCCGATCTCGAAGCGCGCGACATGGATATCGCCGTGATCCCGTTCGACGATGTCCCGGTGCGCTTCCACAAGCAAACGCTCTATGAGGAAGAGTTTGTCATCGCGGCGCGCGCGGGCCACCCGTTTCAGAAAGCACCGCGCTTGCGGAATTACTGCGAGATGCAGCATCTCGTCGTCTCGCATACCGGGGATGCCTATGGCTTTGTCGATGTCGAACTCGCCCGGCAAGGGTTGTCGCGCCGCGTCGCATTGACGGTGCCAAACTTCATCTTTGCCCTCGGCGTGCTGGCTGAAACCGATCTGGTCTCGGCGTTGCCGCGACGGTTCGTCGAGATGCACGGTCCGCGTTTTGGAATCGTCGCCACCAAGGCGCCGATCGCGCTGCCGCACTTCGCCATCAATGCGGTTCTCCCAAAGGTTGCAATGATGGATGCTGGCGTTGCCTGGCTTGTCACGGAGCTTGAGCAGATCAAGGCGCCCAGGACACGCAAGCCGAAGCACTCCATTTGAGCGATCGGGCGCGAAAACACGTCCTCATACCTGGCTGCCTGCGCGAGATGGCAACGGCGGCCGGGTATTCAGGTGTTCCAGGTCCACTACAAAGCTCAACAATATCAATACAACCGAGTCCCCGGTCCAACCAGCGCATACTTAAAACTTCGCTAACAAGTCCCGGCTATGTTGAAGCGGTTATTTTCCGTCCCAGGCCAGGATTTGACCCGATGTTCTTTTCCCGCATCAGCTTCAAGCTTGCCGTCATGATTGGTCTCAGTCTTGCCGGCATGGTCGTGATGGCCCCGATCGCGCTCTACACGATGCGCGGGCAGATGATGACGGACCGCCAGGTCAAGACGCAGCAGATGGTCGACATCGGAAATGGAATCCTGACCCATTACCAGAAGCTGGAAACCGACGGAAAGCTGTCGCGCGACGACGCGCAGAAGGCGGCGATCCAGGAAATCAAAAGCCTGCGCTACGACAAGGTCGAGTATTTCTGGATCAACGACATGTCGCCGAAGATGATCATGCATCCGATCAGGCCCGAGCTTGACGGCAAGGACCTCGGCGAGATGAAGGATCCGAACGGCAACCGGCTATTCATCGGATTCGTCGACGTCGTGAAGTCGAAGGGCGCCGGCTTCTACAGCTATCTCTGGCCAAAACCCGGCTTCGATCAACCGGTGCCGAAGATTTCCTATGTGAAAGGCTTCGCGCCCTGGGGCTGGATCATCGGCACCGGCATCTATCTCGACGACGTCGATGCGGTGTTCCGGCAGACCGCCCAGATGTTCGCGCTGGTTTGCCTGGCCGTGTTTGCGCTGGTGCTGATCAGCTCGTTCTTCATTGGCCGCAGCGTGACGCGGCCGCTCACGACCATCACCAACCTGACCGACCGGCTGGCGTCCGGCGATACCGCTTTCGAGGTGCCCTATACGCAGCGCAAGGATGAGGTCGGCGCGCTCGCCAAATCGCTGCGCGTCTTCAAGGACAATGCCGAGGCGGTCACCAAGATGCACGCCGAGCAGGCGCAGCTGAAGACCGAGGCCGATGCCGAGAAGCGCAAATCGATGATGGATCTGGCCAGCAAGTTCGAAGCCAGCGTCCAGGCCGTCGTCGGTGACGTCATCAAGGATGCGAGCGAAATGCAGGGCACCGCGCAAGGGATGTCCCATACCGCGAGTCAGGCCAGCGACCGCTCCAAGGCGGTGGCGATGGCTTCCCAGGAGGCGTCGTCGAACGTGCAGACCGTGGCGTCGGCCGCCGAAGAACTTTCCGCGTCGATTTCCGAGATCACCCAGCGCGTCGGTCACGCCGCCCAGATCGCCGACAAGGCCGCCGCCGACGGCCAGCGCACCAACGAGACCGTCCAGGGTCTCGCGATTGCCGCCCACAAGATCGGCGAAGTGATCGGCCTGATCAACGACATCGCGTCGCAGACCAATCTGCTGGCGCTCAACGCCACCATCGAGGCGGCGCGTGCCGGCGAGGCCGGCAAGGGCTTTGCGGTGGTCGCCAGCGAGGTCAAGTCGCTCGCCAGCCAGACCGCCAAGGCCACCGAAGAGATCAGCGCGCAGATCAACGCCATTCAGGCCGAGACCCAGCAGGTGGTCGAAAACATCCAGAGCATTCGCTCGACGATCATGGAAGTGAACGAGATCTCGTCCTCGATTGCGGCCGCTGTCGAACAGCAGGGCGCCGCGACGCAGGAAATCGCCTCGAGCGTGCAGAAGGCCGCGGCCGGCACCAATCAGGTCTCGCAGAACATCTCCGACGTCACAGCGGCGACGACGGAAACCGGCGCGAAGGCGCAGATGGTGTTGGAGTCCGGCGACCGGCTCGGCCGCAAGCTAAAGGCGCTGCAGGACGAAGTGTCGAGCTTCCTGGCCGGCGTAAGAGCGGCGTAGGCGGCGCTCACGCCGCCGCTCATTCCTTCGCGCGCGGTTTCGATCGCGCGCGGTTCGGCGGCGATTTCCGCTTTGGCTTCGCGGCGGCTTTCGTCGCTTCGATCTCGGGTTCGATCGATCCCAGGCTCTGATAGATTTCGCGGAACACGATCTTGAGGCGCGCGACTTCGGCTTCCGAATAGTTTGATACCGCAACCTCTTCAAAATGGACGGCAATCGGCATCAGCTCCTCCAGCAAGAGCTTGCCCTTTGCGGTGAGATTGATCGCAACCGTGCGGCCGTTGTCTTCCAGACGGCTGCGCGAGACCAAGCCCCGGCGCTTCATGTCGCCGACAAGCCGCGACAGTGTCGAAATCTCAGTCGTGGTCACGGTGGAAAGATCGCTCAAGCGCTGGTCGCCATTTTCCCAAAGTGCCGCCATCACCCGGTACATCGGCAGCGTCACGTCGTATGGCGCGATGCGCCGCGAGAACAGCTCGCCCATCCGCACGCCGACCCGGTTGAGCAGATACGGAAACGAATTCGAAAGTCTGTACAAGGCTTTGGCTCCGACATGCCGCAACAATTGCGCGCTGAGAAGTAGCCGAAATGTCCCGATTCCAGCAAGTGAATTGCATTCGTAATTTTTGGTTGACAAACATTTGCGTTTGCAAATATTGTTATTGAAATCATCCGACACAGAAGCGGATCCTTTTGAAAAATTGGGAGGGGACCATGTCCCTGGATGCCGCAACCGACGACCTCCGTTCATCGTTCAAACTTGCGATGCGCCGCTTCCCCGCGGCCGTCACCGTCATCACGTCGGCCGACCAGACCCGCCGTCACGGCATGACGGCGACCGCGGTGACCTCGCTGTCGATGGACCCGCCGTCGCTGGTGGTCTGTGTCAATCAGTCGAGCCTGCTTCACGACATCATGCTGCTGGCGCGCCGGTTCTGCGTGAATCTGCTGCGCCGGGACCAGACGGCGCTGTCGGCCGCCTTCAGCGGCGCGCTGCCGCCGGAAACCCGCTTCGGCCTCGGCGACTGGGCGATTTCGCCCGATGGCATCAGCTATCTCGAGAGCGCCCAGATCAACATCTTCTGCCGAAAAGCCGCCGCCGTTCCCTACGGCACGCACACCGTATTCATCGGCGAGGTCGAGCGCGTCAACGTGCACGATCCCGTCGATCCCCTGATCTATCAGGACGCGACCTACTGCTTTTCCGTGCCGACCGAAACCAAAGCCGCCTAGCCGAGCGGCCTAACGCCGCCTGAAAACCATGGACTACGGAGGAACCGACATGAACGTTGCCGCGCAGACCATCGAAAGGCGTCCGAGCCAGCCGCTCGGAAAACGCCCGACCGTCGCCGAACTCAAAGCCCGCGTTCAGGGCGTCAGCCCGCAAATCAAGGCGCGGGCGCACACAACGGAAAAAAGCGGACGGGTGCCGGCGGAGAACATGCTGGCGCTGAAGAACATCGGCTATTTCGAGATCGTCAAGCCGCGCGCCTTCGGCGGCTACGAATATGATTTCGACGTGCTGGTCGATCTGAACATCGAACTCGCCAAAGTATGCGCATCGACCGCCTGGGTTGGCGGGCTGCTCGCGGCGCATCAATGGCTGATCGCGAGCTTCCCCGAACAGGCCCAGCGCGACGTATGGGATGCGAATCCCGAAGCGCTGGCGTGCGGCTCGTACGCGCCCGCGACCAAGGCCGTCTCTTCCGACGGTGGCTACACCTTATCTGGACGTTGGTCGTTCGCCAGCGGCTGCGACAACGCGCAATGGTCGCTGTGCGCCGCGCTGCTGCCGTCGCGGACCGAAGCGGACCGGTTCACGCCGGCGTTCCTGCTGGTGCCGGCATCGGATTATACCATCGACGACAACTGGAACGTGGTCGGCCTCGGCGGCACCGGGAGCAAGACGCTGCAATTGAAAGACGTGTTCGTTCCCGAGCACCGCGTCCTGACGTTTCAGGAGACGACATCGGGCAAGACGCCGGGCGCGTCGCTGTATGCGGACAATTCCACCTTTTCGATCCCGATGCTGTGCAACATTCCGTCCTGTCTGGCCTCAGTCGCGGTCGGTACCGCCGCGGGCGCGCTCGAGGATTATCTTGAAGTCACCAGCAAGCGCGTCACGCGCGGCGCAGTGGCTGGCAGTAACAACCGGATGGCGGAATTCCCGACCATCCAGCTCCGCGTCGCCGAAGCCGCTGCCTCCACCGATGCCGCCCGGGAAATCCTGCTGCGCGATCTGCGCGATCGCGCGACGGCGGTTCGCGCCCACAAGCCGGTCTCGATCGAAGACCGGATCACCAGCCGCCGCGGCCAGGCGTTTGCGGTATCACTGGCGATCCGGGCCAGCGAAGCGCTCAATGCGTCGACCGGCGGGCAGGGGCTTGATCTTGCGAATCCGGTGCAACGCGCCTGGCGCGATGCGAACGCGGTCGGGCGCCACATCAGCATGAACTGGGATGCCGTGGGCACCATGTACGGCCAGCTCGCTTTGGGCCTGCCGCCGCAAGGTCAGTACTGAAAGAAACCGAAAGGGAGAATGGCAATGCAAGGCAAGATCGCGCTTGAGGAACACTTTGCAATCCCGGAAACGCTGATGGATTCGGCGGGCTTCGTGCCGGAAAGCTACTGGCCCGAGCTGAAAGACCGTTTGCTGGATATCCAGGACAAGCGGCTGAAGCAGATGGACGAGCAGGGCGTCGAGATGATGATCCTCTCGCTCAATGCGCCGGCGGTGCAGGCGATTCCCAACGCCAAGAAGGCGAACGAAATCGCGGTTCGCGCCAACGACTATCTGGCCGAACAGGTCGCCAAGCGTCCCGATCGCTTTCAGGCGTTTGCGGCGCTTCCGATGCAGGATCCCGATCTTGCCATCGTCGAACTGGAGCGCGCGGTCAATACGCTCGGCTTCAAGGGCGCGCTGGTCAACGGCTTCTCGCAGGTCGGCGACGCCAGGAACGCCGTCTATTACGATCTCGACCGCTATTTGCCGTTCTGGGCCAAGATCGAGGCACTCGACGTGCCCTTCTATCTGCACCCGCGCAATCCTCTGCCCGAGGATTGCAAGATTTATGAAGGCCACGAATGGCTGCTCGGGCCGACCTGGGCCTTCGGCCAGGAAACCGCCGTCCATGCCTTGCGCCTGATGGGCTCCGGATTGTTTGATCGCCATCCCGGCTTGCGCATTATTATCGGCCATATGGGAGAAGGGCTGCCCTACAGCATGTGGCGCATCGACCATCGCAACGGCTGGGTCAAGACGCCGCCGCGCCACAAGGCGAAGAAGAAGATCTGCGAGTACTTCCACGAGCATTTCTACCTGACCACGTCGGGCAACTTCCGCACCCAGACACTGATCGATGCGCTGCTCGAAGTCGGCTCCGACAAGATCCTGTTCTCGGCGGACTGGCCGTTCGAAAACGTCGATCACGCCGCGCAATGGTTCGACAGCGCCAGCATCAGCGAGGCGGACCGCAAGAAGATCGGACGCGACAACGCGCGCAAGCTGTTCAAGCTCGACGACAATCTTTCGCAGCAATCCAGCAAGGTCGCTCAAGCCGCAGAATAGCCGGCAGGCGTCTTTCAAGAGTCAAAACGACATCGGGAGGGTAATATGAGTTCGCAAGCAATCGACGTTCACGAGGAACTGGCGGACGCCAAGGTGGGGGCTTTCCACTGGCGTCTCGGCGCCATCATGGGGTTGCTGACCCTGTTCGACGGCTACGACACCTTCAATCCGGCTTACGTCATCCACTATGTCGCGGGGCCCTGGGGCCTCAAGGCAGGACAAGCCGGCCTTCTGATCTCCAGCGGTCTGGTCGGCTTCCTGCTCGGTGCGGCCCTGCACGGGGTCGCGGCGGACAAATTCGGGCGCCGCGGCACGCTATTGGCGGGACTCTGGATCACCAGCATCTTCACGCTGTTGACGGCGGTGCTGGCGAACTCGTTCATATCCTTCTGCGCGTTGCGGCTGCTCACCGGCCTCGGTCTCGGTGTGCTGTTGCCGCTGGCGACCACCTACATCAATGAACTCGCGCCGCGCCGGGTGGCCAACACCTTCGCGCTATGGGGCGTCGCCCTGGGCTGGGCGGCCGGCGGCACACTGGCCGGCGTCGTCGGCGTGTTCGCGACGCCGACGCTCGGGTGGACCAGCCTGTACTGGATCGGGTCGCTCTCGTTCCTGTTGCTGCCGTTCATGCATGTGATGCTGCCGGAGTCGCCGAAGTTCCTGGCAATCCAGGGACGGGTGACGGAGATCCGCGAAATGCTGGCCAAGCTGCGTCCCGAGCGCGCCCATGTCTATGCGTCGGCGACCATTGCCGCCGACAAGAGCCAGGCCTCGGGCAATTCGATCCTCGAATTGCTGCAACCGAAATATCGCAGGACCACCATCGCGATCTGGGCCACCGCCTTCCTCAGCCTGTTCTGCATCTTCGGGCTGTCAGGATGGATCCCGACCGTCATGATCCAGCGCGGCGAGACCTTTGCGGCGAGCTTCGGCTTCGGCGCGCTGATGCAGATCATGTCGTTCGTCGGCGGCATCGTCCTGGGGCATCTCGTCGATCGCTTCGGCCATAGCAGAGGCCTGCTCGGCCTGTGGTGGGCGTTCGGCGGCGGCGCGGTGCTGACGCTTGTGTTCCTCAATGATCATGTCGTGAACGTGACTTGCGTGGCCGCAGCCGGCTTCTTCATCATCGGCGCGCAGTTCGTGCTCAACAATTTCACGGCGGCTGCCTATGAGACCAATGTGCGGGCGACCGCCGTCGGAATGGAATTGGGCGTCGGCCGTGTCGGCGCTATCCTGGGGCCGTTCGTGGCGGGCGCGCTGCAACAGAATTACCAGAGCTCGCTGCCGATGTTCGTCTCGATCGGTCTTGCGGCGCTCGCCGCGGGCGGGATCATCCTGCTGGCCAACCGCTCGAGCGCAAAGGCAAGCACCGAACGCCTGGCAACGTCCACGGCGGCGTAGTCGGACACGCTAACGGGTGCGGGCGTCCGTCGTTCATCGGGCGTCCGCCCAGCTTCCGCAAGGAACGATCCGATGCAAAACTTCACGTACCAGGCCGCCCCGATGCGGGTGATATTTGGAACGGGAACGCTTCGTGAGCTTCCAGCCGAGCTGGCGCGCCTTGGAATTGGGCGCGCGCTGATCCTTGCAACGCCTCATCAGGCGCGGCAGGCCGAGGGGATCGCGGCCATGATCGGCCAGCGCGCCGTCGGGACATTTGCGCAAGCCGAAATGCATACGCCGGTGCATGTGACCGAGCGCGCGCTGCTCCGCGTCAATGAGCTCGACGCCGATGGCGTGGTGGCGATCGGCGGCGGATCGACCACGGGGCTCGGCAAGGCGATCGCGCGGCGCACCGACCTGCCGCAGATCGTGGTACCGACCAGCTACGCCGGCTCGGAGATGACGCCGATCCTCGGCGAAACACAGGACGGATTGAAGACCACGCAATCCAGTCCGAAGGTGTTGCCGGAGACGGTCATCTACGACGTCGACCTCACCCTGACCATGCCGCCATCGCTGTCGGCGACGTCAGGGCTCAATGCAATCGCGCACGCGGTCGAAGCGCTCTACGCCCGAGATCGGAATCCGATCATTTCGCTGATGGCGGAGGAAGGCATCAGCAGCCTGGCCCGGGCGCTACCGAAGATCCACGTTGACGCCGCCGACGTCGAAGCGCGCACCGATGCGCTCTATGGCGCCTGGCTATGCGGCTGCTGCCTCGGCGCGGTCGGGATGGCTTTGCATCACAAGCTTTGCCACACGCTCGGCGGCACCTTCAATCTGCCGCACGCCGAAACGCATGCGGCGGTGCTGCCGCACGCGCTCGCCTATAACGCACCGGCCGCACCGCAAGCGATGGCACGGATTGCGCGGGCGATCGGCCGGGAGGATGCGGCCGGCGGGCTGTTTGAACTTGCCGGAGCGATCGGCGTTCAAAGGTCGCTGCGCGAACTCGGCATGCGGGAACAGGATATCGACCGGGCAGCCGGCCTCGCCGTCACCAATCCCTACTGGAATCCGCGCCCCGTGGAGCGCGAGGCAATCCGCGGGTTGATCGCGCGCGCCTGGGCTGGAACAGCACCGGTCGACGACGCCAGGCATTCCTGACCGTTAGCTTGGGGGAAGACAACAAGTGCGCAACTTTGATGAGTTCACGATCACGGAAGCCGTGCTGCAGCGCGTGGCCGCGGCAAAAGACCTGCGTACCCGGCAGATCAGCGAAGCGCTGGTCCGGCACCTGCATGCCTTCGTCCGCGAAATCGGACCGACGCAGGGCGAATGGGAAACCGCGATCGATTTCCTGACGCGAACCGGCCAGATGTGCGACGACAAGCGGCAGGAGTTTATCCTGCTATCGGATACGCTCGGCGTCTCCATGCTGGTGGATGCGATCAACCATCGGATGCCGGAACAGGCGACCGAGACGACGGTGCTCGGTCCGTTCTTTGTCAAGGACGCGCCTGAACTCGCCTGTGGCGCCGATATCTCCGGCGGAATGAATGGTGAGCCCATGCTCGTCACCGGATCGGTGGCCGACGCCCGCGGCAAGCCGATTGCCGGTGCTGTCGTCGACGTCTGGCACTCCGACGATGATGGCTATTACGACGTGCAGCGCAAGGACGCCGTGGCGGCCGCGATGCGCGGAAGATTCCATACCAACAGCGACGGCCGGTTCTGGTTCTGGTCGATCAAGCCGGCGGCCTATCCCGTTCCGCATGACGGGCCGGTCGGCGAGATGCTCGAAGCCCAGGGCCGTCATCCCTGGCGGCCTGCCCATGTGCATTTCATGATCGGCGCACCCGGCTGCGAGCAGCTGGTGACGCATCTGTTCGTGGCCGGCGACCAGTATCTCGATTCAGACGTAGTGTTCGGCGTCAAGGACAGCCTGATCCGCGAGTTCAAGGACATGCCCGCCGGCATCGCCGCCGATGGCCGGAAGATGGATCAGCCGCATTGCCATCTCCGGCACGTCTTCAGACTCAAGGCGCGCGCGTCCATGCGCCCTGCGCAAGCGGCGTCTTCCTAACCGTCGCTCGATAATCCCTATTTTTCGAAAGCGCCGTAGACGATATTTTTCAGAGCGATGCGGAGCCTGCCGCGGTGCACGACCGTCTGCGACATGAAGACGACGAACATGTTTTCCTTCGGATCGACCCAGAAGGTCGTGCCGCCGGCGCCTGACCAATTCATCTCGCCGACCGATCCCTCGATCGGACTGACGCCAGCGTCGGTGCGGACGGCAAAACCCAATCCAAATCCGAAGCCGGGTCCCGGCGAATAGACGGGTCCCGGGGTCACGCCTGATCCCGGCCCGATGTGGTTCGAGCCCATATAGGTGACAGTCTTCGGGCTGAGATATCGCTTGCCAACGAGCGTGCCGCCATTGGCCAGCATCGCGGCGAAGCGCGAATAATCGCCGATGGTTGACATCAGGCCGCCGCCGCCGGACTCGTACCTTCGCACGACGCGCGGGTCGCCCATTTCCGCACCGGGACCGATCTTGCGGTCGCTCGGAAAGGGTTCGGCGATCAGGGATTGCTTGGCCGTATCGGTGACGTAGAAGGTCGTATTGGTCATGCCGAGCGGATCGAGCAGGCGCTCCTTCATGAACTGAAGGAGCGATTTTCCGGAGACCACCTCAATGACGCGGCCGAGGATATCGGTCGATTGGCTGTATTCCCATGTCGTGCCGGGCTGATAGACCAAGGGCAATTTGGCCAGCCGTTCGGCAAACAGGGCGTTGTCAGGATCGCCCTCGGACAGGTTTGCCTCGCGATAGAGCTTCTTGACGGCGCCGTCACCGAAGACCCCGTAGGTCAGGCCAGAGGTGTGGCGCATCAAATCCTGAATCGTCATCGGTCGCCTGGGAGCGACCAGATCGAGTCCGATCTTGCCGTCTTCGCCCTTCTTTTCGACGCCGACCTTCACGTCGGCGAAAGCCGGGATGTATTTGGACACGGGCTCGTCGAGCTGGAGTTTGCCTTCTTCGACCAGCATCATCGCAGCGACCGTGGTGATCGGCTTCGTCATCGAATAGATGCGGAAGATGGTGTCAGGCGTCATCGGCGCCTTGGTGCCGGGATCGCGCACGCCAAAACTGTTGAAATAGGCGGTCTTGCCGTTGCGCTGGATCATCATGATCGCGCCGGGAATCTTGTCCGTGGCAATTTCGTTCTTGAGATAGGCATCGATGCGCGCGAGCCCCACGCTCGAAAACCCCGTCTCCTCAGGCTTGGCGGTGATGGGGCCTTCGGCGTATGCGCCAAAGATGGATGCGAGCAACAATGCGGCGACGGCAACGCCGCGCAAGCGGATGGATGCGAGCATGTCTATCCTCCCTGGTCGGATCTTGACGTCCGAACGCCCCCGGCCGCACCTGACGGTGGCCCGATGATGCGGGATAGTTGCCTAGCTCGATGGCGCTGACAAGGGCCCGCCGTGTTTATGCGCCTGCTTCCAGCAGCGTCTTGAAATCGGCGCGGGCGCGTTGCGCTTCGCGTCGGGCCGCCTCGGAGGCCTCCCCGAGCCCGAAATAGCCGTGGATCAGGCCTGGGCCGTCATAGTATTTGGTGGCGACGCCGGCGGCGATGAGCGCATCCGCATAGGCCTTGCCCTCGTCGCGGAGCGGATCGAACCATGCCGTGGTGACGATCGCGGGCGCCAGCCCGGCGAGGCTTTTTGCGCGGAGCGGCGAGACGCGCCAGTCGGCGCCATCAGCGGCGCTCTCAAGATAATGGCCGCAGAACCATTCCATGACGGCGCGCGACAGGAAGTAGCCCTCGGCGTTTTCAGCGCGGGAGGGAAAGCGCGCGTTCTCTTTGCTATCCGCGAAATTGCCGAAAACATCGGTGACGGGATAGACCAGCAATTGCGCTGCGAGCCTGATGCCGGCATCGCGGCAGGCGATTGCGGTCACCGCCGCCAGATTGCCGCCGGCGCTGTCACCGGCGACGCCGACGCGCTTGATGTCGCCGCCGAACTCGGCGATGCGCTCGATGATGTCCCTGATGGCGGCGAACGCGTCCTCGAACGCGCCGGGGAAGCGCACCTCCGGCGGCCGCCGGTAGTCGACTGAAATGACGACGGCGCCGGTCTCGATCGCAAGCAGGCGGGCTTGCCGGTCATGCGTTTCGAGATCGCCGGCGACCCAGCCGCCGCCATGGAAGAACACCACCGTCGGCGATTTTTCGTCTGTGTTGCGATAGACCCGCGCGGCAAGGAAACCGGCAGCACCCTTGACCTTGATGTTTTCAGCAGCTGCGACCGGAGGCGGCGGCACCGCGGCCCGGGCATCCGCCAGCGCGCGAAGCGCATCGCGCGCGCTCTGCGGCGTCATCGTCGTGGGATCGCGCAGCGGCAACAGCGGAATGATCTGGGCGATGACGGGATCGAGCGGCGTAACCATGCAGACTGCCTCGCGTTGGACAGGCCGCACCTTAGGTCGCGCGCAAAGCTGCCGCAATTACGTTTGCCGCATGGCCGGACGCCGAACTGCCGCGCCCGCTCATTTTGGCGACGCAGCATCGAATGGAAATGCTGCCGAGTTTGCTAAATTGCGAAGAATTCCATCAAGCAGAATTTGCGCGCGCCTTGGTAGGCTGGTTCCCCGTTTACCGCTGATTATCCATCAGGCCTGAGCACGAGGAACGCTCGGTCCTGCCGTTCATTGCTCCTCTGAAGGAGACGCGCGATGAAGGAAGTTGCCGCGATAGACCGTGCGATCGATGAATTGCTGGTGCAGCTCGGGCAAATGGTTCTGAGGCTCTCCAGCCCGCAGGTGACGAAACGGGCGGACGACCGGCGCGCGCTGGTGCGTTCGGTCAATCAATACTCGGTGTGTGCCGCGCGTTCCGACGATCCGCGCGTGCACGAGCTCAAGGCCGAACTCGACGAGACGATCAAGCCGCGATTGCGGCTGGTGGTCTCCAGGTAAGCGCTCCAAAGTAAGCGCCTCAAACCACGGGTACGCGCCGGGCGGCGACCGCCGCGGGCGAAATGACGTCGATGTCGAGCGGGACGCGCCAGCGCTCGGTCAGCCGCACGCGCGGTGCTTCGTTGCGCGGGTCGGCACCGTCGATCACAAAACCCTCAAAACCGTTGCTCATGACCTCGTTGCATTTCTGCACGTAGATCGGAAAGCCGCCGATATAGGGCATGAAGACGCGCGGCCGGCCGGGGATGTTGGCGCCGACATACCAGGAACTGCAGGTCGAGCGCAGCGAGATTTTTGACACTTCGTTGACGTGCTCGACCCATTCATCCTGATATTGCTCGATGGGCTCGATTGTATCAGCACCGATGTCGCGGATATGCGCCATGCAGTCGGCCATCCAGTCGACATGCTGTTCGATAGCCTGGATCATGCTCGCCAGCACCGACGGGCTGCCCGGCCCGGTGATGGTGAACAGGTTGGGAAAGCCCACGGTCGCGACGCCGAGATAGGCGCGGGGGCCGGCGCGCCATTTCTCTGATAGCGTCTGCCCGTTGCGCCCGGTGATGCGGATCTTGTCGAACGAGCCGGTCATGGCCGCAAAGCCGGTCGCGGAGACGATGGCGTCGAATTGATATTCTGACCCGTCGACCTCGATGCCTTTGCTCGTAAAACGTTCGATCGGCGTCCTGGACACGTCGACCAGTTTCACATGCGGCAAATTATAGGTTTCGAAATAGCCGGTATCGACGCACAAACGCTTGCAGCCGAACACGTTGGAAGGGCACAGCAGCCCGGCGGTCGCGGGATCCTTGACGATGCCGCGGATCTTGTTGCGCGCGAATTCGGCGATGGTGTCGTTGGCCTCCTTCTCGAACAAGAGGTCGCCGAAGGCGCCGAGAAACGGCAGTCCGCCGCGTTCCCAGGCTTCTTCATATTGCCGCTCGCGTTCCTCCGGTGAGGCTTCCAGCGCCGGCTTCATGTTGAACGGGAAATAGAAGCCGGTCGGCCGCGCCCGCGCTTTCGCCCGAAGCGCCGGATAATCCGCCTTGATCGATTGGCGGTATTCCGGCGTCAGTTTCGCGTTCCAGGCCGGCACGGAATAGGTCGCGGTGCGCTGGAATACGGTAAGCGCGGAGGCCTGCTGCGCGATGATCGGAATCGACTGGATCGCCGATGAACCGGTGCCGATGATGCCGACGCGAAGCCCGGTGAAATCGACCCCTTCATGCGGCCATTCGCCGGTGTGATAAACCGGTCCCCTGAAATCCTCGCGTCCTTTGAAGGGCGGATGGTTTGCCGCCGACAGGCAGCCGATCGCCATGATGCAGAATTTGGCGAACACCCTGTCGCCGCGGTCGGTTTCGATGCGCCAGCCTTTGGCGGCTTCGTCAAAACTTGTGGAGGTGACGCGGGTGTCGAACAGGATGTGTTGGCGCAGATCGAAGCGGTCGGCGACATGGTTGGCGTAGGCGAGGATTTCCGGCTGCGGCGCGTATTTCTCCGACCAGTCCCATTGCTGGTCGAGTTCTTCCGAGAACGAAAACGAATACTGCATGCTCTCGACGTCGCAGCGCGCGCCGGGATAGCGGTTCCAGTACCAGGTGCCGCCGACGCCGCCACCGGCCTCATAGACCCGCGCGGTAAAGCCAAGCCCGCGCAGGCGGTGCAGCATGTACATGCCGGCAAAACCGGCGCCGACGATGACGGCGTCAAACACCGCGTCAACCTCGGCCGGACGTTGTTGTTGATCTTGCTTGCCCGCAACCATGCGCTTTTCCCGGTGAAGACGAAAGCTGCGCCTACATCAGACCAAAGCGCTGGAAGCGTCAATCGCGCCACCGCATGGGCGGGTTGCGCACGGTCGCGGCCGTTCGTTTCCGCAAGCGTGTTGCAGCGCGGCCGGAGTCGGTCCGGCCTGCGCGGCATCATGTCTCAGAGCGTCTTAAGGTACTCGATGATCGCCTTGCGCTCGTCGGGAGCCAGTTTCTTGCCGATCACGCCCTTGGTTTTCGGTGGCTTGTCAGCGAATTCGTGGCCTGTGTTCCAGTTTCCGCGGATCGAGGTGTCGAATTCGAAGCCGTTGGTGAGCTTGTCGTATTTGTAGCCGAGATTCACCGGGTCGTACTCGCGGTTGCCGAGATAGAATTTCTTCGGCCTTTCGTCGACCGGAGACAGCAGCGCGTAGACGTTTGGAACCGAACCGTTGTGGAGATAGGGCGGGGTCGCCCAAACGCCGTTCAGCGGACGGACCTTGTATTCAAGCTTGCCCTGGATTTCGTTGGGCATGTTGCCGTTCAGGGCATTGCGTTGCTTCTCGTCCAGTTTCCGCTGGTCATAAATGACGTCGACGGTCTTCTGGACCAGTTTGCCGAGCGCGAATCCGAATCCGGTCTCGGTGATTCCGAGATGCGGTGGGGTCGCGACCGTCCGGGCGATCATATCCGCCGCCTGGGCCGGATCAGTGCCGATGTGCTCGATCGGGATGTTTTCGATCTTCAGGACTGGCTGGCCGACCTCGTTCTTGGTCCACCAATCCTTGTTGTTGAAATCGAAGAACGCCTTGGTCGAAACCGGCGGACGGTGACATTCCTGACAATGCACCTTGTAGAGTTCGCCGCCCTGGGCCGCGAGCTTCTCGTCGATCGGCGGCAGGATGTCGCTCGGCCAGCGCGGTGACTTCAGGCCCGAGAAGCCTTTTTCCAGGCTCGGCGGATCGCCTGCGATCATTTGCTCCATTTCGTTGAGGCTGTCGACGTTGACGCTCGATTTGAACAGGCCCTTCGACGGGTCGAGCAGATTGAGCTCCGCCGATACGCCCAGCGATTCGCCGGCATTGCGTACCATCGGCTGCATGATGGAGCCGTTATACTGCACCCAATCGAACCAAGGCGTGTTCCAGATCCGCGGGTAATGCACCGGCGCCGAGGAGCCCGCGTAGTTTTCCGGCTTCTTCAGGTCGATTGAAAACACCTGATTGCCGATCCGGTTCAGCGCGTCCAACCGGCCATAGCCTTCGAGGACGCTCTGGGAAGCGACGGCCTCCTCGAGATTCTTGACGGCCTTCAATTGCGTGAGGACCTGGTCGATCTGGTATTTCAGGATCTCGCGATCCGCGACCGCCGAGTCCGGCCCCAGGATCCGTTCGGCGAATCGATCGAAGCGCGTGGGGATCAGTCGCGTAAAGAGCAGCGCCACGCCCATTCCCTGCTTCAGCTTGAACAGATCGGTCAGCGCCGGCCCGCCATCGATGATGACAGCCGTATCCTTGTAGGTGAACCGCCCGGTATGGCAGGCCGCGCAGGTCAGGCCGACGCCGGTCATGTCCTGCTTGCTGCGTGGATTGCGCCATGGCGCGCCCGACGGGTCGAGCATCGGACCGCCCTGCGCAATGCCGATCGGAAGCGCCTTCTTGCCGGGGATGATGGTGTCCGGAATGAAGCCGTAGCGATCGAGATAGGCCGGGTCGCTCAACGGGTCAGCCTCGGTGAAGACAAGCCACGGAATCGTCGGCTGCTCCAGGGCCATGAACCATTCAAAGGGCATGCCGAAGGTCCGCGTTCCCTGGTCGGCGTGATAGAACCAGCTGAGTTTTTCTTTGCTGATGCCCTGGTCGAGCCAGACGGTCTTCTTCGGCTGCGGGTACTCCGCGATCCTGACGTGAAGGTTTTCCCAGAGTTTCGCGATGTCGTCCTTGAAGGCGACGTAACCGGCGGCGGCGATCAAGGCTGCGATAACAATTTTTGTCCTGCCCCGCATGATCAGCCCCTTGTTCAATTGCGCCGCCTGAGCGCGAAATATGCGTATCTCATTAAAAAATCGCCAAACACGTACTCAGCCTTGGCGTGCGATCAAGTATTGCACCATCTTATAGTAGCATAACTCGGCTGTCCATAAAGCCGGTTTCGCGGGTCGTTCCATTTTGCGGGAGCGGAAGGGCGCCGTTTTCGAATCCGCCGGGTGGGTTCGCGCGTTTGCACGCGCCGCCCCCGAATGTAGAATCAAGCGATAGCATAACCCGGGATCGCCGATTTGAAAGCCGCCACAGCGCAACCGCTCAAAATCGAAATCACCTCTGCGGACCCGGTGTCCGCGTTGCTGATCCATCCGCCGCAGGCGCGCGCGTGTTACGTGTTCGCGCATGGGGCAGGCGCCGGCATGGCCCATGCCTCGATGGAGACGATTGCGACAGGTCTTGCCGACCGCGGCATCGCGACGCTGCGCTATCTGTTCCCCTATATGGAAAAGGGCAGCAAACGGCCGGATGCGCCTGGTGTGGCGCACGCGGCCGTGCGGGCCGCGGTGGCGGAAGCGGCGCGACGTTACATCGGGTTGCCGCTGATCGCGGGCGGAAAATCGTTCGGCGGGCGCATGACCTCGCAGGCGCAGGCGATCGATGCCTTGCCGGGCGTTCGCGGGCTCGCCTTCTTTGCCTTTCCGCTGCATCCGGCGGGAAAGCCGTCCAGCGACCGCGCCAAACATCTCGCCGCGGTCGATATACCCATGCTGTTCCTGCAGGGAACGCGCGATGCGCTGGCCGAATTGAGCCTGCTCGAACCCGTGGTCAAGAAGCTGGGCAAGCCGGCGACGCTGCATCTCGTGAAGGAAGCCGATCATTCCTTCCACGTGTTGAAGAGTTCAGGCCGCAACGACCGCGAGGTGATGACCGAGGTGCTGGATGCGTTCGCGGCGTGGGCCGGCAAGATCGACGCAGGATAGCATTGGCAGAACGGCGCAGCGGATGCTAATCAGGCCGAATGGCCAAGATCCTCATCGTTAATCCCAACACGACCGCGTCGATGACGAAAACCATCGGCGAGGCTGCGCGCGCGGTCGCGGCATCAGGCACCGAGATCGTCGACGTGACGTCGGCGATGGGGCCGGTCTCGATCGAGGGATTTTATGACGAGGCCTTCGCCGTTCCCGGCTTGATCCAGGCGCTGTTGAATGCAAGGGATGCCGATGCCGGCATCATCGCCTGCTTCGACGACACCGGCCTCGATGCGGCGCGATCGGTCGCACCGTTTCCAGTGGTCGGGATTTGCGAGGCCGCCTTGGTGACAGCGGGGCAACTGGCAAAACGCATCGGAATAGTGACCACGCTGCCGCGCTCGATCGTGCCGCTGGAAGAGCTGGTGCGGCGTTACGGCTTTGCGGAACGCGCGCAGGTCACCGCCTGCAATGTCGCGGTGCTCGATCTCGAAAAGCCCGGCTCCGGCGCGGAAGAGAAGCTCGACGCCGAGATTGCGCGGGCGCTGGACAGGGGCGCGGAAGCCATTGTGCTCGGTTGCGCCGGGATGGCCGATCTCGCCGCAAAACTTTCGCAAAAATTCGGTGTTCCCGTCGTCGACGGCGTCGCGGCCGCGGTGAAGCAGGCCGAAGCGCTGGTCGGCCTGAAGCTCAAGACATCGCGGCGCGGTTCCTACGCGCTGCCGGGCGCCAAGGACTATACCGGCCTGCTGGCGCCGTTTGCGCCCAAGAGTTGAGAAGGCTTCAGGCCGATTGCGGCGGGCCGTAGATCTTGTCTCGCAGCCGCCGCATGCCGGCCAGCCAGCGCTCCCGGCTGGAAGTCTTGCGCAGCATGTATTCGGCGACCTGCGGGTGCGACAGAATCAAAAACCGTTCGGCCTCCATCGCCTCGATCACCATGCGTGCGACTTCGGGCGCCTGCAGCACGCCATCGACCCGCGCGGCGCTGGGGCCGGGCGTCGTCATGCCTGTTTGTACCGACTGCGGGCAAAGCACCGACACGCGGATGCCGCGGTCGCCATATTGAATGGCGAGATGTTCGGCGAGCGCCACCGCGGCATTCTTGGTGACGCCGTAGGGCATCGAGTTCAGCGACGCCAACAAGCCCGCGGCAGATGCGGTGTTGAGCAGATAGCCTGATCCTCGCGCCAGCATGGCCGGCACCAGCACGCGCGCCGCGAACACGTGGCCCATGACATGGACCCGCCAGCTGACGTCCCAGTCCGCATCGGACGCGCCTTCCTGTCCCTTGCGTGACAGGCCGGCGTTGGAGAAGAACACATCCACGGGTCCATATTTGTCCTCGGCGGCTGCGATCAGCGCCTTGACGTCTTCTTCAAGGCCGACGTCGGCGGTGACAGCCAATCCGTCGATGTCGCCGGCGACTTTCGCCAGCCGGTCGCGCGAGGTTTTCAGGTCGGCGACGACAACGCCGCGCGCGCCGGCCTCGGCATAAGCACGCGCGACCGCTTCACCAATGCCGCTCGCGGCGCCGGTAACGACACAGACCTTGCCTTTGACGTTCATGTTGAAGCCCTCTTTGTTCGGCGTGTTCCGCGCGTGGTGTTCAAGTCCGGTAAAGCCCCTTGTCGCGCGCCTGGCGAATCGCGAGTCCCGCCATCAAATCGAGCATCGGCGTCGAAAGCCCGGCCGCCCGCGCGAATGTGGCGGGTGCGCGGACCAGCACGTCGATCTCCATGGCGCGGCCGAGCTCAAAGTCCTGCAGGATCGACGGCTTGTGGGCGGGCGCGGGGCCGGAGCGCGTGACGCGCTTGACCTCGGGGTAACAGCTCTGGGCGATGCTGTTGGCTTCATCCAGCAAACGCGGGATCACCTCGGCGAGCGCCGGCTCGTCCCGGACGCCGCGGGCGGTCTGGCCGGTGAGCAGACACAGCACCGACATCGACATGTTGGTCAGGAGCTTGGACCAGATCGCTTCCCTGATCTCGGCGACATCTGGCGATTCGACACCAGCTTCATTGAGCGCTGTGCGAAGCCGCGCGATCCGCTCGCTGTGGCGGTCGTCGCATTCGCCGATCAGGAGCCGGTTCCGATCAGGCGAGAGATTCGCGACCACACCAGGCGCGATGATCTCATTGGATGAATAGATCACGCCGCCGATGATCCGTTCCCAGGGTATCGCGGCACGCAGCTGGCTGTTCGCGTCGAGGAAGCCAAGATCGGGCGTCGGCGGATGTTTTGCGGGAAGCCCGATATCGTACCACCAGGGAATTCCGTTCTGGGCCAAAACCACGGCGGTATTATCGCGCAACAGCGGTTGCAGACCGGCGGCAAGCGCACTCACCCCCGTCGCCTTCAGCGTGCTGATCACGACATCCTGCGGACCTAGATCAGCCGCGACGTCGGAGGCGGTCACCTTGGCTTTGAACTCGGCCTCGCCGACACGCAGCGTCAGGCCGTTGGCCCTCACGGCTTCGAGGTGCGGGCCGCGCATCACGCAGGAAACGTCGTGTCCGGCCAGCGCCAACCGCACCGCGAAATGGCTGCCGACGGCGCCCGCACCGAAAACGCATATCCGCATCGAGTTGATGTCCTGCTGAGGGGAACCGTAAGGTGCCAGTTTCCACAAGCTGGCACCGCAGCGCAACCGCCGATGCCGTTTGCATCGCAGGCATCACGGAAAGGGATAGATCAATCGCCGGTGGGTCGGCATATTGCCTGACGACAACTGCAACCAAAAAAGGACCGTCAATGTCTGCCAATCCGGTTTTGTGGGATCTCGATCAACGCGGCGTCGCGACGGTCACGCTGAATCGCCCGGAAGTGAACAACGCCTACGACGCCGGCCTCATCAATGGCGTGCTGGCGGCGATGGATGAACTGGGCAAAAAGCCCAACCTTCGCGTCGTGGTGCTGAAGGGCAACGGCAAGCATTTTCAGGCCGGTGCCGACCTGAAATGGATCAATGGCGTACGGCCGAAATCGCCTGAAGAGAACGAGGCGGTGTCGCAGGCCACATTCGAGGTGGTGCAGCGGCTCAATACGCTGCCGATCCCGACGGTGGCACTGGTGCAGGGCGGCTGTTTCGGCGGCGGCACCGGCGTGATTTCGGCTTGCGACGTGGTGATTGCCGCCGACAACGCGCTGTTCTCGATCACGGAAGTTCGCTGGGGGCTGACGGCCGCGATCATCATTCCGCAGCTCTGCGATTCCATCGGTGTCCGTCAGGTGCGCCGCTACGCGCTGACCGGCGAGCGGTTCGGCGCCGAAGACGCGCGCCGTATTGGTCTGGTGCATGAGGTGGTGCCGCTGGCGGAGCTTGAAGCGTCGGGCGCAAAGGTCGTGGAGCAATTGCTGGCCAACGGCCCCGAGGCGCTGGCCGAAACCAAGACGCTGGCGCTGGAGAGTTCATTCGGCGGCATGAGCGTCGATGACGACGCTTATGCGCGGCTGGTCAAAATGCATTCGGACCGGCGGCGGACATCGGAGGCGTCCGAAGGGCTGGCCTCGTTCGCCGAAAAGCGCGCGGCTAAATGGGCTGGTCGGATATAGACGGCAATATCGCTGCGCATTCCAAAAGGGTGCATAGCCGTTCGGCTCAACCTTGAATTTTATCGGACCGCCGTGCACACTCATTTGCGCCGGGACGCATTCGCCGTCCGAGAAGGCCGGAGGAAACAGCCATGAGAGCATCGTCCCTCTTCCTAGCGGGATTAGCCGCCGCAATCATCTCAAGCGCACCGGCGAATGCCCAGGACGCGAAGAAACCGGCTGCTGTGTCGCAGGCAGACTCCAGGACATGGAAGCAGCTCACCAACTATGTTGACTGCAAGGATTTTGCGAGGGGAAGGGGTTGGACCGACTTGGAAGGTTGGTACGGCTGCACCGCGCGCAAGTTCAAAAACTGACCGAGCCGCGTCGCCGGGGTTGCTCAACAGCCCCGGCAGATGCCGTTCACACTCCGGTACACCTCGGCATCGTCGCGCCGCATCTGCTGCAGCGATTCGATCATCCGAGCGTCCGTGCTGCGTGTGTCGATGGCGCTTGGCTCGGGCTTGCGCTTGGCCGCCAGCGCCGCTTCCTGCCGCGTGTAGCAGGCTTCGCGCTCGGGCTTGGCCTGGATAAACCGGCATTGCTCCACTTCCGCCAGCGCAGGTGCCGCGCCGAATATGAGTCCGAGCAGGAGGGAAGGGAGGATTCTCAAACCGGTCAGTCCTTTCGTCCCCACTTTCTCAATTCCGCGCGGCGGGAGCAATGTCTTCCGTCACTATTTCAACCGTTAGACACGTAGCCAAAATCGCCCGTGAAGGGCATGATGCCGGCGCTTCAGCCGGGAACCCCAAATTGCCCTCCAAAACCATCACCGAGCCTGCGCGCCAAATTCCGCTCTATGGTGAATATGACGTCGTCGTGCTGGGCGGCGGTCCGGCCGGCATCGCGGCTGCGGTCGCCGCCGCGCGCGCGGGCCGCCGTACCCTGTTGATCGAACGCTATGGCTTCCTCGGCGGCATGGGCACGGCGGCGGGCGTCACCAATTTCTGCGGACTGCATGCCAATGTCCATGGCGAGATGCATCGGGTGGTGCAGGGGATTGCGACCGAACTGCTGGATCGGATCGACCGGCTCGGCGGGCTCAACGCGCCGCATCTGATCCTGGGCAAGATCTTCGCACAGGCCTATGACACCGCGGCCTACAAGATCGCGGCCGACGATCTGCTCGCCGCCCACAAGGTGGACATTCTCTTTCATGCGCTCGGTGCCGGCGTGGTGATGCATGACGAGAGGCACATCGACGGGCTGATGGTCGAGACCAAGGCAGGCCGGCAGGCGGTGCGCGCGGGCATCTACATCGATTGCTCCGGCGACGGCGATCTCGCGGCCTGGGCCGGCGCGCCGTTCGAGGTCGGCGATAATGCCGGCAGCATGCTCTACCCATCGATGATGTTCCGTCTCAACGGCATCGACCCCGAAAGAGCCGGCAATGCCTGGCAGACCATTCCGGCGCTGATGGAAAAGGCCGAGGCCGCAGGTACGCACAAGTTTCCGCGCAAGGCCGCGATCGTCCGGCCACAGCGCCACGCCGTCGAATGGCGGGTGAACTTTACCCAGCTCGCGCGCGAGGACGGCACGGCGGTGAATGGCCTTGAGCCTGACGATATGACCCGCGGCGAGATCGAGGGGCGCCGCCAGGCGGTGCGGGCGTTCGAGTTCCTGCGCACCGTGCCTGGCTTCGAAAAATCCTACATCGTCGATCTGCCGCCGCAGCTCGGCATTCGCGAGACCCGCCGCGTTGTCGGCGGCTACATGCTCTCCGGAGAGGACGTGCTGGCCTGCGCCTCGTTCGAGGATTCCATCGGTGTCAATGGCTGGCCGATGGAATCCCATGTCGCGGGTGACGTGGTCTTCAAGTTCCCGCCGATCCCGGAATCACGTGGCTTCAACGAGCTGCCGTATCGGATGCTGGTGCCCGAGGGCATCGACAATCTGCTGATGGCCGGGCGCTGCGCCTCGATGACCCATGACGGCCAGTCGGCGGCGAGGGTTTCCGGTGCCTGCTTTGTGATGGGCGAGGCGGTTGGGATCGCTGCCGACCTGGCGCTATCGGGCAACACGATTCCACGCGACATTGCCGTTGAAAAGTTGCAACAAGCATTGCAACAACAGGGCGCTTTTATTGGCCGCGGCCAGAACGTGCCCGAAGGGCTGTAAGAGAAGTTACGGAGGAAACGGAATGACGGGATTTGCACGGCTTGCTGTGGCTGCCCTGCTGGCGATCGCGGCAAGCGGCATCGCGCGGGCCGATGATGCGCTGAAGGCCAAGATCGGCGTGCTCAGGCTGTCTTCGTCGGCGCCGGTGTTCATCGCGCAGGACAAGGGCTATTTTCGCGAGGCCGGCCTCGACATCGAACTGAAATTCTTCGACGCGGCACAGCCGATCGCGGTGGCGACCACGTCGGGCGACGTCGATTTCGGCGTCACCGCGGTCACCGCAGGGCTCTATAATCTCGCCGGCAAGGGCATGCTGAAAGTGATCGGCGGCATGAGCCGCGAGAAGGCCGGCTATCCCCTGATCGGCTACTTCGCCAGCAACAACGCCTATGCCGCCGGGCTGAAGACACCGAAGGATCTTGCGGGAAAGCGCATCGCGGTGACCCAGGTCGGTTCCAGCTTCCATTATTCGTTGGGCCTGCTCGCCGACAAATACGGCTTCAAGCTCGCGGACATCAAGGTGCTGCCGCTGCAGTCGCTGTCGAATGCCGCCGCCGCGCTGAAGGGCGAGACCGTCGATGCGGCATTGCTGCCGGTGTCCACCGCGCGCACGCTGATGGATTCCGATGGCGCCAAATTGCTCGGCTGGGTCGGCGACGAAACGCCGTGGCAGCTCGGTGCTGTGTTCGCTTCCCCGAAGACACTGTCCAATACTGCGCTGGTGACGAAATTGCTGGGCGCCCTGGTCCGCGCCGACCGCGAATATCATGACGTGATCCTGGCCTCCGTGAAGGACGGCAAGGCAGGGATCACCGACAAGACAAAACCGCTGCTGGAGATCATCGCCAAGTACACCAATCTGCCGGTCGAGCAGGTGGTCGGCAATTGCGCCTATATCGATCCCGACGGCAAACTCGACGTCAAGAACGTCGCCAACCAGATCAGCTGGCTGCAGGAACAGGGTTTCGTCGACAAGGGATTCGGCGTGGATGCGATCATCGCCAAGGAATATGTAAAGGCGGATTGATTTGAGGTTACCTCTACCGCTTGCGGGGGAGCATAGGCCGCCGTTGGCGGCCGTGCTTAGATAAGAACGCCGAAGCTGTGCTTCGGCTATGGCGCTCGCTAGAGCGCGGCGGGTGGGGGAAGGTCTATCCACTCGGCGAGCCTGCCGTGGGGAGAGACCCCCACCCCAGCCCTCCCCCGCAAGCGGGAGAGGGAGCGCAGTGGTGCAAGGATTCGAACGGGCAGCCAAATGGACCTGATCGCCGACCATATCAGCCACCGCTTCGGTACGCTGGACGTGCTCGATCAGGTCTCGTTCACCGTGCGCGCGGGCGAGGTGGTGGCGATCGTCGGGCCCTCCGGTTGCGGCAAGAGTACGCTGCTGTCGATATTGGGCGGCCTGTTGCGGCCGAGCGAGGGCCGGGCCGAACTGCGCGGCGCGCCGCCGGCGGGCAGCCTCAACCCGCTGACCTTCGTGTTCCAGGATTTTGCGCTGCTGCCGTGGTGTACCGTGGAAGCGAATGTGGAATTTCCGCTGGTGCATACGGCGCTCGGGATAAGCGAGCGCCGCGCCGTGGTCGACGACGCGCTGCGCCGCACGGGGCTCACCGATTTTCGCGGCGCCTACCCGAAGCAATTGTCCGGCGGCATGCGCCAGCGTGTCGGCATTGCGCGGGCGCTCGCGGTGCGACCCGCGATCCTGCTGATGGACGAGCCGCTGTCGGCGCTGGATTCGCAGACCCGCGAACTGCTGATGGAGGATTTTATCCGCCTGCTCGCCGATGGTTCGATGGGCGCGGTCTACGTGACGCATAATCTCGAAGAAGCCGTGCGGCTCGCCGACCGCATCGTGGTGCTGTCGCGTCGTCCCGGCCGCGTCCGCGAGGTCGTGACCATCCCGATGACGCGCGATGAACGCGGCGACATCAATGCCCGCGGAAAACTGCTCGCGATACAAAATGATCTGTGGTCGCTGATCCGTGAGGAGGCGATCGACGCCGAGCGTGAGGTCCAGCATGCTTGACCGCGCGCCGCAGGGGACGCAGGACGAGACCAGGCCGCGGCCGGTGGCGTTTCGCGGCGCGGGCTTTACGCCGAGCGCGGGGCGTTATTCGGGCTGGATCGCGCTGGCGCTGGTGATCGGGTTCTGGCAACTCGCGGGCAGCGCCGGCTGGGTCAATGCGCTGTTCCTGCCGCCGCCCTCGGCGATCGTTGCGGCGATCTACAAGCTCGCGCTGTCGGGCGCGCTCTGGCAGCATCTGTCCTGGTCGGTGATGCGGATTGGATCGGGCTGGATCCTTGGCACGGCTGCCGGTATCATCGTCGGTTTCGGGATCGGGTTATCCACGCTGGCGCGCGGCGTCGGCATCACCTTCATCTCGGCGCTGTTTCCGATTCCCAAAATCGCGTTGCTGCCGCTGCTGATCCTGTGGCTCGGGATCGGCGAGGAGCCGAAGATCGCGACCATCGCGCTCGGCGTGTTCTTCTCCACCGCCATCTCGGTCTATAGCGGCGTCGATGCGGTGCCGCGCAATCTGATCCGGATGGCGCAGAGTTTTAATGTGCCGTTCCACCTGATCGTGCGCCGCGTGATCTGGCCGGGCGCGCTGCCCTCGATCCTCGCCGGTTTTCGCATCACGGCGTCGGTCGCGCTGCTGCTGGTGGTGAGCGCCGAGATGATCGGCGCCCAATACGGCATCGGCGCCTTCGTGCTGCAGGCCGGCAATCTGATGCAAACCGATCAGCTGCTGGCCGGCGTTGTGATCTTGTCGGTGTTCGGGCTGGTGGTGGGGAAGGGGATCAATCTGCTGGAGGCAAGACTGCTGCACTGGCGGTAGGTGTCGTCGTTACAAACAAAGTAGCAAACCTGTCGTCCCGGCCTTGAGCCGGGACCCATACCGCGTGATCTATCGATGGGACGAGGTAGCCAACGCCTTCCGCCAAACGAAGGTCGGTGGCTATGGGTCCCCCGATGCGCAATTGCGCATCCGAGCTCAAGGCCGGGACGACAGCGGTGGTTCCCTCACGCATTCCCGCGGTCTTCGCGGAAAAGATCCAGCTTCTGCTGCACCGGACGATCGGAGAAGCTGAACAGCACGGAATCGACGTCGGCCTCGTGGGTGACCCACTGCCAGCTAGGCACCACGAACAGATCGCGCGCGCCCCATTCAAACGTCTGGTCGCCGACCCGCGTGCGGCCCTTGCCCTCGATCGCCGCGAACACGGTCGCGTCGGTGGAGCGATAGCGCGCCGTTTTAAAACCCTTCGGCAGCATCTGGATGAAGGTGCCGATGGTCGGCATCGCGAATTCGCCGGTTTCGGGGTTGGAGAATTTCAGCTTCAGCCCGTGGCAGGCGTCCCATTCGTTGCGGATCTTGGCCTGCTCCAGCGCCTCGCGGGTGTAGCTGTAGGGATAGTTGAAGATCGGTGAGGTCTTCGACTTTCGCTTCTCGTCGACGGGGAGGAGGTTGCGCCCGTAGCGGGCAAAGCTGTCGCCGGAGGGGCGGGTGATCTTCTGCTGGTCCTCGTTCGAGCCTTCGGCAAAGGACGCATCGAAGAACTGCACCATCGGAATGTCGAGTCCGTCGAGCCAGAACATCGGCTCGGAGGTTTCGTTGGAATGATCATGCCAGGTCATCGACGGCGTGATGACGAAATCGCCGGGCTCCATCAGCGTCTTCTCGCCGTCGACCGCGGTTGCCGCCCCCTTGCCTTCGAGCACGAAACGAAGCGCCGACTGGCTGTGGCGGTGCGCCGGTGCGACGTCGCCGGGGACCACCATCTGCACGCCGGCAAACAGCGAGGTCGTGATCTTCGCCTGGCCGCGCAGGCCCGGATTTTCCAAGACCAGCACCCGCCGCTCAGCTTCCTTGGCGGTGATCAGTTTGCCGGCCTCGGTCATGTAGTCGCGGATCTGGTCGAACTTCCACAGATGCGGCCGGCAGGCGCTGCGTGGTTCGGGCGTGATCAGATCGCCCATCACATTCCAGAGTGCGGAGAGGTTCTCGCCATCGATCTTCTTGTAGAACGCCTCGCGTTCCGGGGTCTTCTGCACGGCTTCCATGGATAGCCTCCCGTTAGTCTTGTTCGTCCGGTTCTTGTCATCTCGCTTGATTGACAGCATACTTACAATATGGATAGCGTCAATGCGGCCTTCGGGCCCACATGACAAAATGACGGGAGGTTCCGATGAAGCTGCATGGCTACTTCCGCAGCAGCGCGTCCTACCGGGTCAGGATCGCGCTCAATCTCAAGGGCCTGAGCACTGAGCACCTGCCGCATCACCTTCGCAACGGCGAACAACGCGCGCCCACCTATCTCGCGATCAATCCGCAAGGACTGGTCCCGACCCTGGAAGATGACGCCGGCACCGTGCTGACCCAGTCGCTCGCCATCATCGAATGGCTCGACGAGACCCATCCCACGCCACCGCTGCTGCCAAAGGATCCGCTGCGCCGCGCCAAAGTGCGCGCCTTTGCGCAGGCGCTGGCCTGCGACACCCACCCGGTTCAAAACCTCAAAGTGCTGGCCCGGCTGCGCCAGCTCGGCCTGGCGGAAGAGAAAGTGACGGAGTGGGCGGCGTGGGCCAACCGCGAGGGGCTTTCGGCCTGCGAAACGCTGATAGCGGGCGAGCCCGGGCCGTTCTGCTTTGGATCTGCGCCGACGCTCGCCGATCTCTGCCTGGTGCCGCAGCTTGCCAATGCGCGGCGCTTCGGCGTCGACGTCGCGGCCTATCCGCGCCTGCTCCAGGCCGAAGCCGCGGCAAAGGAAATCAAGGCGTTCGCCGACGCCGCACCGGACAAGCAGCCCGATGCCGAGTAAGCCCACGCCCATCACCATGGACGCCGTCTACGCGGCGCCCGGCTATTTGTTCCGGCGGATGCAGCAGATCGCGGTCGCGATCTTTGTCGAGGAATGCAAAGCCTTCGACCTGACGCCGGTGCAATATGCCGCGCTGGTTTCGATCCACACCCATCCCGGCATCGACGCGACGCGGCTCTCGGCGGTGATCGCGTTCGACCGCTCGACGCTCGGCAACGTGATCGAGCGGCTGGAATCCAAGGCCCTGGTCGAGCGCAAGCCCGGGCGAGAAGACAAGAGGGTAAAACTGCTTTATCTGACCAGGGCGGGCGCCGCCACGCTGCGCGAGATCATGCCATCGGTCGAGCGCGCGCAGGCGCGGATGCTGCAGCCGCTGAAGGCCGCCGACCGCAAGGTGTTGCTGACGCTGATGACACAGCTCGTCGATCTCAACAACGAGGCCTCGCGGGTGCCGCTGCGCGCCGAGGACGCGCTCGAGCACCTGGGCAAGTCGGGTTAAGGGAGCGTCAGGCCGACGGCGCATCGTCCTGCGGTTCGAAACCCGGGTAAATCTTGAACCGGGGCAGCACGTCGGCGATATCGTACCACGGCGCCTTCGAAGCCACGAAGACATGCCGCTCGAGCCGCGTGTGCGGGTCACCATCGACGGTGCCGAGGGTGACGACCGTGGACTCTGGATGGTCGAGGCGCCGGATGAACAGCTGCGAACCGCATTTTGAGCAGAAGCACTTTTCGCGGTTAGGCGACGATTGGTATTTTGAGATGAACTCTGCACCGGACGTCAGGATCAGTGCTTCCGTCGGAACCAGCGCGTTGGTGGAGAACGCCGCACCGTGCGCCTTGCGGCACATCGAACAATGGCAATGTTCGGCGATTCCGAGTTGCGCGCTGATCTCATAACGAACCGAACCGCAGAGACAACCGCCGTGGAGCGGGGTGTTTTCCATGGGGTTTAGCCTTTTCAACCTCGTCGTCCCGGACAAGCGAAGCGCGATCCGGGACCCATAACCACCAGTGTCTGTGCTGCGCGAAAGTCGTCCGGCACCTTTTTTAAACGATAGGCCGCGGCGTATGGGTCCCCGCCTTCGCGGGGACGACACTGAGGGTGTTGCTACATCCTCAACAGCGCCTGCCGGTCGATCTTGCCCGTACCGGTCTTCGGCAACTCCTCGATGAATCGCACCTCGCGCGGATATTTGTAAGGCAACAGCTTTGCCTTGACGAAATCCTGCAGCCGCTTCGTTGCATCGCTGGCATCGAAGCCGCTGCGATTCATCACCACCACCGCCTTCAGCGTCATACGCCGGTCCGGCAGCTCGGCGGCGAAGACGGCGCATTCCCGCACGTCGGGGTGTTCGGCAAGGCACAGTTCGACTTCGAGCGGATAGACCCATTGGCCGGAAATCTTGATCAGGTCGTCGGCGCGGCCGCGAAAAAAATGAAAGCCGTCGGCATCGCGGACGAAGCGGTCGCCGGTGTAGATCCAGCCGCCTTCGCGGATCGTCTCCGCTGATTTGTCCGGCCGGTTCCAGTACAGCGGCGTGTTGGAATCGCCGCGCACCCACATGATCCCTTCCTCGTCGTCATCGACGTCGCGACCGTCCTTGTCCCTGAGCGCGATTTCATAACCGGGGACGCGCAGCCCTGCCGCACCGAGCTTCTTGTGATCGGGCCGGTTGGAAAGGTAGATGTGCAGTGCCTCGGTCGAACCCAGGCCTTCAATGATCTCAAGGCCGGTCAGCGCCTTCCAGCCGTTGAACACTTCACCCGACAGCACCTCGGCGGCGGACAGCGCCATCCGCAACGACGAAAAGTCCGCGGCCGCTGCGCCCTCGGCCTTGGTCAATGACGTATAAAGCGTCGGCAATCCGAAAAACACGCTCGGACGGTATCGCCCGATCGCCTCGAAGATCGCGGCGGGCTTTGGCTGGCCGGGCAGCAACAGCGTGGCGGCGCCGACCGAGAAGGGGAAAGTGATGGAATTGCCGAAGCCATAGGCGAAGAAGATCTTGGGCACCGAGAAGCAGATGTCGTCGGTTCCGAGCTTGAGCACGTTGCGCGCAAACGCAGCTTCGCTGTAGGCCATGTCGTGCTGCAGATGCACGATGCCCTTGGGGCGTCCGGTCGAGCCCGACGAATACATCCAGAACGCCATCTCGTTGCGGTGTGTATCAGCCTCCGCGAGTTCGGTGGGCAAGGCCTTCAGCCAGGTATCGGCAGCAAGCGTCTTCGGAACGGCGTGTTCGCCGGCGGTGCCGTTGACCACGATCAGCGTGTGCAGCGGCGTGTCCTTGCAGGCGACAGCGTCGAATCGGGAAGTGAACTCGGCATCGGTGACCGCGACGGCGGCGCCAGCGTCCGAGAGATAAAACTGCAGCAGGTCCGGCGGCGTCAGGGTGTTGATCAACAGCGGCACGAAGCCGGAGCGTACCGCGCCGAAGAATGCGGCCGGATAAGCCGGCGTATCGTCGAGGAACATGAGGATGCGGTCGCCGCGCTTCAGCCCCAGTGACTGGAAGCCGTGGCCCCATTGCGAGGCCTCGCGGCACAGCTCGGCATAGCTGCGCGTGCCGGCAGGTCCGGTCAGGGCCAGGCGTTCGCCGCGGCCGTGCACGAGATTGTCGAACAGGATGCGGCTGGCGTTGTAGCGCTCCGGGATCGCGAAACCGATTTCGCGCGCGCCGGGATTTTCCAGAGGTACCTGATCGTCGATCATCATGACCGGCTCCCGCTGTTCTTTGCTGCCTCGTAACGCTCCATGAAGGCCGGCGACATCGCGCGCAGGCGCGCATCGTCGATCCGTCCGGAGCGGGTGATGTAGCTGTAGGCAAAATCCATAAGATCGAGCTTCATGTGTTCGGGGAAATGTTCGTACCAGTCGGCGCTGGTGCGCGCCGCCGTCACCAGCTTTTTCACGATCGGCTTGCGTTCGCTCTGGTAACGGGCGAGGCCCGCGGGAATGTCCGCTTCCGCCTCCAGCGCCTTGGTCAGCGCGATGGCGTCCTCGATCGCGAGCCTTGTTCCCGAGCCGATCGAGAAGTGCGCCGAGTGCAGGGCATCACCGATCAGCGCCATGTTGCCGTGCGACCAGTTCTCGTTCCAGATCCAGGGGAAATTGCGCCACACCGATTTGTTCGACACCAGCGAATGGCCGTCGAGCGTATCGGCAAATATTTCTTCACAGATCGCCTGAGATTGTTCGATGGTCTTGTGCTCGAAACCGTACGCCTGCCAGGTCGCTGCGTCGCATTCGACCAGGAAGGTGCTCATGGCAGGCGCATAGCGGTAGTGATGCGCGTTGAACGATCCGAGGTCGGTTTTGACGAAGGTCTGCGACAGCGTGGCGAAACGTTTGCTGGTGCCGTACCAGGCGAATTTGTTGGTCGAATGCGAGACCGAGGCGCCGAATTCCTTCTCGAAGCTGCGGCGCACCAGCGAGTTCAATCCGTCGGCGGCGACGATCAGGTCATAACCCTTGAGTTCATCCAGCGACTGGATGATGGTGTCGTAGCGCGGCGTGATGCCGGCGGCGCGCACGCGCTGCTGCAAAATGGTCAGCAATTCGAGCCGGCCGATCGAGGAAAAGCCGACGCCGTCGATCTCGACGCTCTCGCCCCGCAAATTGAGCGTGATGTTCTTCCAGCTTTCCATCCGCGGCGTAATCGCATCGACCGTCTCGGGGTCGTCGGCGCGCAGGAATTCCAGCGCCTGTTCGGAGAACACGACGCCAAAACCCCAGGTCGCGCCTTCGGGGTTCTGCTCGAACAGGTCGATCTCTGCGTCCGGATGACGCCGCTTCCAGAGATAGGCGAAGTAGAGACCGCCGGGGCCTCCGCCGATGACGGCGATACGCACGGGTTCCCCTCCCTAATTGACAGTATACTTACTAGTTGGAGCCACCCTAAACCGGACCGGGGAATGGCGCTACCAAAAATTTTGCCGGAATTGGTCCGGGTCAACCCTGTCCGTGGGGCCGCCCGGAACTAGTTCTGCTTCGCCGGCCCTTCCGCCAGCATCTGCCGGCGGCGATAGATCGAATCTTCCAGCCGATGCGCCATTGAAACCAGCGTCGAGATATCCTGCGCGTTCTCGCTTTTGATCGCGCTCGCCATCTCGGCATCCAGTGCCTGGTCGACCTGGTTTTCGATCTCGGTCAGTTCGGCCTCGCTCTTCACTTCCCTGATCCGCCGCGGCAAGGCGAACAGGCTGCGCAACGTCGTCTCGGCCGGTTCCTGCCGGCCGCCAAGAAACCGCCATGCGGTTGCGAAGATCGAGGCCAGTGCGCCCAGCACCATCGGCGTCAGGTAAATCCAGTTGCCGTACTTATCCATGAAGCTTTGCTGGGTCCCGTTATAGTAGGCCGCGGCCCCCGGATGGACCGGGATATAGGCGCCGGGATCGGTATCGGGCGCCGTCAGCCCGGCCAGCAGCGGCTGGTCGCGCACGAGATCGTTGCGGGCAGTGACCAGCGCCTGGGTCAGCGTCGTGATCGTGTCCGGGTCGATCTTCTTGTTGGCGACCAGATACGTCGCGACGCGCAGCGTGGTCAGGTCGGCATCCGGTACCGGCGGGCTGCCGCGCAGCGTGCCTTGCGGAATATCGAAGCTCTCATAGGCGCCTTCGACATCGGCGATGGCGCCGGCCGATTCAACCGGGATCAGGGTGGGTAAGGAATTATGCCCGCCCCGGAAGAAGCGCCTCACCAGCGAGAGGTACTTTTCGCTGAGCGGGACGACCAGCACGAACGCGCTCGCCGCTTTCGACTGGATCGCGCCGGGCGTATCCGCCGGCGCCATGTTCCTGAAGATCACCCTGTCGCCGAGGTCATATTCCTTTTTCAGGGCCTCGACGATCTTCTGGTTGATCTCGCCACCGACCACGCCGACCGTGTGGCCCTTCATCTTCTCGATGCTGGTCACCTGCGATCCCGGCAGGGCCAGGATCATCAGGACCGATTTGGTGACCAGCGCCACGCTCCGCGCCAGCGAGAGATCGCCGACATCGGCGCGCACGATGGCAAGGTCGGTCTTTCCCTCGGCAAAGATTTTTGCGGAATCGAGCGCGTTGTCCGTCGGAACGATCTTCAAACGGACCGTGGATTTGGTGGCTTCCAGCCGGGCGGCGATGACGGACGCGACTTTGGCCGCTTCGCCGTCGAACGAGCCCACCGCGACGCTCAGCACCGTCGGCCTGTCGTAGAAGCGATAGGCGATGAGGCCGGCGCCGAGGACGATGCCGGCAACGCCCGCCAGCAGGAGCACCCGGGCCCAGACTGGCAATGCGATTGAATAATTCTTCATCCCGGATTCATGGCCATCGATAGCTTCGAGGCCGTCGATGCTGGCACATCAATCGCGATCCCGCAAAACAGGAATCGGCAAAAGCCGGCCGCTGCGCCGCCAATGATGGCAGGCAGCGGCCGGCAGGTGCAGATGTCTTCGGTTTTGAGCCGGATCAGCTTCGATCAGGTGCAGCGGCGAACCTTCACGCCGTTCACGATCACGGTGCGGCACACGACCGCCGGCTTTGGCTTTTTGACGACGACCGCGCCTCGAGGTCCCGCGCAGCCGGCGCGAACGACGCCGTCCGCGCAGACAGCCGCGTTGGCAACGGTCGACTCGAAGGTCATGGCGGTACCAATGGCAAGCAGGGCGGCGGCAATGAACAGAAATGAACGCATATTTCTCCCCGGACGTATCTTGGTTGGTGTTCAGGTTTCTTCTGGAAGGTGCTGCGGATGCGTCTCAGACCGCGCGTCTATTTCTTCTCCGCCGCCTGCAATACCTTCTTGCAAGCAGGTGTGAGCTTGTCGCTCTCCTTGGAGAGACAGGCGATGATCCGCCCGCCGCCTGGCGTGACGCTTTTGCAATATTTCTGGTAATCGCCCATGCAGGCGTCGCGCTGTGCGGCAGTCAGCTCCTGCGCGAACGCTTGCGACGCGCACAACAGGGTGGTTGCAGTCAGGATGACACGTAGCATCTGTTTTTCCTCTCCTGGTGATTGAAGATTATCGCTCTCAAAGGTCAGACAGGTCGCCTGCTTGCTTCCCGGTCGCTGACCCGCTGTATTGGAGCTCCCATTTTTATTGCGAGCTGAGGAGAACCCATGGCGGAGATCAGAGCCAGATGGCTGTCATTCTATGCCGATCGTATCGAGCCGGCTTCCAGGGAAATATTTTCGCACGTCGAAAAAATGATCGTAGGAACGTTGATCGTGCGGCCGGCGCGCACGTTTCGAGTAATGAGCCGGCGATCGTCCTGTTCAGCTATTTACGCCATGACTTTTAAGCAGTGGCCTCGTCGGGCGCGGCGTCGAGTTGTTCGGGGTGATACTCCTGCTCCTGAATTTTATCGACGGCCTGTACAAGCTGGCAAAGGTCAACTGGCACGTCGCGTACCAGATCGCGATGACGATTTGTTATGTCGCCCTGTCGGTACGGTTGGTTCAATTGATCCTGGCGTTTCGCGGCGAGTAGCTGGCCGCAACCCTGCATGGAATGGCGGGATGTGTATCATTTGGGCGTGAAGTTGTCATCCGGAGTGCCGTACCGCAGGCTAATTCCGAGGCAGGCGATGACAAAATAAGGAGCAACGCGGGGCATTGCCTGATCGTTGAGCATCGGGCAGGGTCCCGCACTGCGAAGGGGATCCGAAGACATTGGCCAAACCGACCGGCGATGTCGCGATGCACAGGGGACATAGGATGTTGAGGAAATCGATGCTTGCCGCGGCTTTCGCGCTCGCCACCGCCGCGCTGACCACGCCGGCCCATGCCGACGCGCTGGACTCGATCATGGCGGCCAAGGTCATCAAGGTTGCAGTGCCGCAGGATTTTGCGCCGTTCGGCTCCGCCGGGCTCGATCTCAAGCCGCAGGGCTACGACATCGACATGGCCAACCTGATCGGCAAGGCGCTCGGGGTAAAGGTCGAGATCATCGCCGTCACCAGCGCCAACCGGATTCCCTATCTGCAGACCAAGAAAGCCGACATCGTCATTTCCAGCCTCGGCAAGAATGCCGAGCGCGAGAAGGTGATCGACTTTTCCGTCGCCTATGCGCCGTTCTTCTCCGGCGTGTTCGGTACCAAGGAAATCAAGTTAGCATCGGCCGACGAGCTCAAGGGCAAGACGATCGGCGCCACCCGCGGTGCTATCGAGGAGCAGGAACTGACGAAGCTCGCGCCGGCTGACACTACCATCAAGCGTTTCGAGGATAACAACGCCACCATTGCCGCCTTCGTATCCGGGCAGGTCGACCTGATCGCGACCGGCAATACGGTCGCCGCCGCCATCGCCGAGAAGGTCCCGGCCCGGGCGCCCGCGCTCAAATTCGTGATCAAGGACAGCCCGTGCTTCATCGGGCTCAACAAGGAAGAGCCGAAGCTGCTGGCCAAGCTCAACGAGATCATCGCGCAGGCCAAGACGTCCGGCGACATCGCCAAACTGTCCGAGAAGTGGCTGAAGGCACCCTTGCCGCCGGGCTTTTGACCTGGTCGCGGGGGCCAACCCGTCATGAACTACAAGCTCCAATTCGGCGAGTTGCTGCCCCACTGGGATGTGCTGCTGTGGGGGTTGCTGTTCACCGTCGTACTGACGGTCGTATCGACCGTCGCCGGTATCGCCGTCGGCACCGCCGGCGCATCGGCGCGCACCTTCGGGCCGAAATGGCTCGGCAGCCTGGTCGCCGGCTATGTCGAGGTGATCCGCAACACGCCGTTCATCGTTCAGTTGTTTTTTATCTTCTTCGGCCTGCCGGCTGCCGGGCTGAAGCTCAGCGAATCGACCGCGGCATTCCTCGCCATGACCATCAATCTCGGCGCCTATTCGACCGAGATCATCCGCGCCGGCATCGAGGCGGTGCCGAAAGGCCATATCGAGGCCGGTATCAGCCTTGCCATGACCAAATGGGAAGTGCTGCGCCACATCGTCCTCAAGCAGGCGTTTGAGAAAATCTATCCGGCGCTGTCGTCGCAGATCATCATCGTCATGCTGGGCTCGGCCGTGGTGTCGCAGATCTCGGCGCAGGACCTGACCTACGCCGCCAACCTGATCGCCTCGCGCAACTTCCGCAACTTCGAGGTCTATCTGCTGGTGGCTTTGGCCTATCTCTTGCTCGCCATGCTGACGCGTTCGCTGCTGCGCGGCCTCGGCCGCATCCTGTTCAAGGCGAAGTGAGCCATGTTGCAGTTCAGCCTCTGGGACATCCTGTCGAACCTCCTGATCGCCACGCAGTGGACCATCGTGCTGTCGCTGATCGCCTTTGTCTGCGGCGGCGTTGTCGGGCTGATCCTGCTGTTCATGCGGACCTCCAGGATCCCGGCGCTGGAATGGTCCACCAAGATCTACATCGAGCTGTTCCAGGGCACGCCGCTGCTGATGCAGCTGTTTCTGTTCTTCTTCGGCATCGCGCTGTTCGGCGTCGAGGTGAGCCCGTGGATGGCCGCGACCCTGGCGCTGACGTTCTGGACCAGCGCCTTTCTCGCCGAGATCTGGCGTGGCTGCGTCGAGTCGATTCCGAAGGGCCAGTGGGAAGCCTCCTCCAGCCTCGCCATGAGCTACATCGAGCAGATGCGTTACGTCATCCTGCCGCAGGCCTCGCGGATCGCGGTTGCGCCGACCGTCGGTTTCTCGGTGCAGGTGGTCAAAGGCACCGCGCTGGCCTCGATCATCGGCTTCGTCGAGCTGACCAAGGCCGGCACCATGCTCAACAACGCGACGTTCCGCCCCTTCGTGGTCTATTCGCTGGTCGCGCTGATCTATTTCTGCCTGTGTTTCCCGCTGTCCTGGTGGGCGAAAAAAATCGAGAGCCGCCTCAATGTCGCTCGTTAGCATTCGTGACGTCAGAAAGAGTTTTGGTCCGAACGAGGTGCTGAAGGGCGTCTCGCTCGAGGTCGCCAAGGGCGATGTGGTCGCCATCATCGGCCGCTCCGGATCGGGCAAGAGCACGCTGCTCCGCTGCATCAATGGCCTGGAGACCTGTCAGTCCGGCGCGATCATCGCCGACGGCATCGAGGTCGGCGGCTCCACCACCAATCTGCGCGAGCTGCGCCGCCATGTCGGCATGGTGTTCCAGCAGTTCAATCTGTTTCCGCACCTGACCGCCGCCGAGAACGTGATGCTGGCGCCGACCGTCGTCAACAAGGTGTCGGCCAAGGAGGCGCGCGCCACCGCGGCCGAGGTGCTGGCGAAGGTCGGGCTGTCCGAGAAGATGGATGCCTATCCGAACCAGCTTTCCGGCGGCCAGCAGCAGCGCGTCGCGATCGCGCGTTCGCTGGCGATGCGGCCGAAAGTATTGCTGTGCGATGAAATCACCTCGGCGCTCGACCCGGAACTGGTCAACGAGGTGCTGCGCGTGGTCGAGCAACTGGCGCGCGAGGGCATGACGCTGATTCTGGTCACGCATGAGATGCGTTTCGCCCGCGACGTCGGCACCAAGCTCGTCTTCATGCACCACGGCAGGGTGCATGAAGAGGGCGTTCCGAAAGAGGTGTTTGCCGCGCCGCGGACGCCGGAACTGCAGCAGTTCGTCGGGACCGTCTCGCACGCATAGTCCGATCGCGCCGTTTTCACGGCGCGAACCGGGTAGCGCGGCCTGCTACTGCGCCTTGAACTGGGCCAGCACGTCCTGGCAGGCTGGCGACAGCCTGCCCGCGTTGGTGGCGAGGCACTGCACGATGCGGCCACCGCCCGGCTGAACGCCACCGCAGATCGTGCGGACATCGGCGCCGCAGGCCGACCGCAGCACCATCAGCTCTTCGCGCGGCCGCATCGGTCGCAGCACGATCACGGTGGGCGCGGCCGGTGCAGCAGCAGCGCCTGCCGCTGCCGGAGCTGCCGCCGCCGCGGGAGCGGCGCCCGCTGCCGGTGCGGCACCACCGCCGACGGCCGCCGTGACCGCCTTCTCGCAAGCCGGCGAAAGTTTTGCCTTGTTCTTGTCCAGGCACTGCAGCGCCGGGGCGCCGCCGGTCGGCACGCCAGCGCAGACTTTTGGATAGTCGGAGCGGCAGGCGCTGCGGACCGCGGAGATCTGCGCGCTGGACGGCTGCCCCGCGGCTGCAGGCTTGGTATCGGCCTTGGGCGCCGCGGTGGTGGTGGCAGGCTGTGCGCCGGCCGCGGCCGGAGCGGTTTCGGGCTTGGCCGCGGGCGCGGCGGCAGCCGGCGCTTGCACGGCGCGCACCGCGCTTTGACAGCTCGATGACAGGCTCGACATATTCTTCTGCAGGCATTGCAGCGAAGCTTCGCCGCCCGGCGGAATACTGGAGCAATGCGCGATATAATCCGAGCGGCATTGGGTCTTGATCGCGTCGCGTTGCGCCTGGCTCGGCGCTTGCGCAGATAACGGTGCTGCACTTGCGAATATCACTGCCGTCATCAACGCCCCGAGCGTTGCCGCACGTGTCAACGTGTTGATCATTTGAATAAATCCTTTTTGTCGTCGCTGGAGCCGCCGCTTCAACAGAAGTAAAATCATGAACGAGAAAGCGAAGAAAATTTCGCGCGCGGCATCATTTTCGGTTTCCGGTTCCCCTGCAAGTGGATTGTTGCTATTTTTATGGGATGGTCGAACGCCATAATTTGAATAGAACGCGCTTTGCAAGAACAAACGTATTGAGGCACGCAGATGAAGTCTGAGCGTTCGCTGGCATGCAGCAGACCACATGACACCTTCAGACAGAGAGGCGCCATTGCGTGTCGTGCGGTCTTCGCCATTGCCGCATTCGGCGTCTTAAGTGCCTGCGAACAAAATACTTTTGTGCCGCCGCCGCCGCCGAAAGTTGAGGTCGCCGTGCCGGTGCAGCGCAGCATCACGCGCTATCTGGAGGCGACCGGCAACACCGCGCCGATCAAGAACGTCGATCTGGTCGCGCGCGTGCAGGGCTTCCTGCAATCGATCAACTACAAGGACGGTACCTTCGTGAAAGAAGGCACCACGCTGTTCACGATCGAGCCGGAAACCTACAAACTGAAGCTCGATCAGGCGCAGGCCGCTCAAACCGGCATGGAGGCCTCGATGAAGCAGGCCGAAGCCGATTTCAAGCGGCAGTCGGAGCTGGTGCAAAGACAGGCGGTCTCGCAGGCCACGCTCGATACTTCGACGGCGGCGCGCGAAAACGCGCAGGCAAACCTGCAGCAGGCCCAGGTCAACACCAAGATTGCGGCCGTCAACTACGGCTATACCAACGTCACGGCGCCGTTCGACGGGATCGTCAGCGCGCATCTGGTCTCGGTCGGCGAACTGGTCGGCGTCTCGTCGCCGACCCAGCTTGCCACCATCGTGGCGCTCGACCCGATCTATGTGAATTTCAACGTCAACGAACAGGACGTGCTGCGGATCCGGGAAGAGGCAAGGCGGCGGGGAATGACCGTCGACGAAATCCGGCAGTTGCCGGTCGAGGTCGGATTGCAGACCGAGAGCGGCTTCCCGCACAAGGGCAAGCTCGACTACGTCTCGCCGACCCTCAATCAAGGGACCGGCACGCTCGCGGTGCGCGGCGTATTGCCGAATCCTGATCGGGCGTTGCTGCCGGGATTCTTCGTCCGGGTCCGCGTGCCCTTCGACGAGCAGTCGAATGCGCTGCTGGTGCCTGATGTGGCGCTCGGCAGCGACCAGGCCGGTCGCTACGTGCTGGTCGTCAACGGCGAGAACGTGGTCGAACAGCGCAAGGTACAGACCGGGCCGCTCGAGCGCACGCTACGCGTCATCGAAAGCGGTTTGAAGGGCGATGATCGCGTCGTCACCGCCGGGCTGCTCCGTGCGATCCCCGGTCAGAAGGTCGACCCGCAGGTCAAGAAAATCGAAGCGTCGCCGGCGTCAGCCAAATAAGGACCGGCCATGATTTCGAAATTCTTCATCGAGCGGCCCGTCCTTTCCAACGTCATCGCGATCCTGATGATCCTGATCGGCGGGGTGTGCCTGTTCCGCCTCGCGGTGGCGCAATATCCTGATGTGGTACCGCCGACGGTGCAGGTGACGACGCGCTATCCCGGCGCCAGCGCCAAGACCGTGATCGATACCGTGGCGCTGCCGATCGAACAGCAGGTCAACGGCGTTGAGGACATGCTGTACATGCAGTCCTACAGCGGCGCCGACGGCACCTATTCGCTGACGGTGACGTTCAAGATCGGCACCGACCTCAACTTCGCGCAGGTGCTGGTGCAAAACCGGGTGTCGAGCGCGCTGGCGCAGCTGCCGCAGTCGGTGCAGAACCAGGGCGTCACCGTGCAGAAGAAGTCGACGGCGGTCCTGCTGTTCGTGACGTTGACGTCGCCGAATGCGACCTATGACAGCCTGTTCCTGAGCAACTACGCCACCATCAACATCAGGGACGAACTGTCGCGCCTGCCCGGCGTCGGCAACGTCACGGTGTTTGGCGCCGGCCAGTATTCGATGCGGGTCTGGCTTGATCCGAACAAGCTGCAGGTGCGCAACCTGATGCCGCAGGATGTCGTCTCCTCGATTCAGCAGCAGAGCCAGCAGGTCACGGCAGGCCAGGTCGGCGCCCCGCCGGCGCCTGCGGGACAGGCGTTCCAGTACACGCTGAACGTCAATGGGCGGCTCAGCGACAAGAGCGAGTTCGAGGACATCATCGTCAAGGTCGGCAGCAATGGCGACGTCACCCGTGTCCGCGACGTCGGCTGGGTCGAGCTCGGCGCCCAGACCTACAGCCAGGCGTTCTCGCTCAACAACAAGCCCGCCACCGGCATCGGCGTGTTCCAGTCGCCCGGCGCCAACGCGCTCGAGGTCGAGAAGGCCGTCAGGGAAAAGATGGTGGTGCTCGCCAAGGCGTTTCCGCATGACGTGAAACATGATACGCCGTTCGACACCACGAAATTCGTCTCGGAATCGATCAAGGAGGTCTACAAGACGCTGATCGAGGCCGGCTTCCTCGTCCTGATCGTAATCCTGATCTTCCTGCAGGATTGGCGGGCAATGCTGGTGCCGGCGACGACAGTGCCGGTGACGATCATCGGCGCCTTCGCCGCGATGGCGGCGCTCGGCTTCACCGTCAACATTTCGACCCTGTTCGCCATCGTGCTCGCGATCGGCATCGTGGTCGACGACGCCATCGTCGTGGTCGAGGGCGCGGCGCATAATATCGAGAAGGGCATGTCCGGCCATGACGCCGCGATATCGGCGATGGACGCGCTGTTCGCGCCGATCGTCGGCATCACGCTGGTGCTGATCTCGGTGTTCCTGCCGTCGGCCTTCCTGCCGGGACTGACGGGGCGGATGTATTCGCAATTCGCGCTGGTGATCGCGGCGACCGCGCTGCTCAGCGCCATCAATGCCGCGACGCTGAAGCCGACGCAATGCGCGCTGTGGCTGCGCCGGCCGGCGCCGCCGGAACAGCGCAATTTCTTCTACCGCGGCTTCAACGCGGTCTATGACCGGGTCGAACGCGCATATGCCCGGCTGATCGGCCGCCTGGTCGCGCACAGCAATATCTCCGTGATTTTTGCCCTCATCCTGATCTGCGGCGCCGGTTACGGCCTGTCGCGGGTGCCGACCGGGTTTATTCCCATTGAAGATCAGGGCTATCTCTTGGTCGCCGTGCAACTGCCCGACGGCGCCTCGCTCGATCGCACCCAGCAAGTGCTCACCCGGGTCAGCGAAATCGCCGGCAAGCACCCGGGCGTCGATCAGGTCATCAGCATTTCCGGCATCTCGGCGCTGGATAGTTCTTCCAGCCTGGCCAATGCCGGCGTCGCCTATCTGATCCTCAAGGAGTGGAGTGCGCGCGGTGAGGGCGAGGACCTGCGGTCGCTGTTCGTCGGCCTGAACGAGAAGATGTCTGCCATCGAGGAGGCGCGAATCCTGGTGGTTCCGCCGCCGCCGATCCAGGGCATCGGCAACGCCGCCGGTTTTGCGATGCAGGTTCAGTTGCGCGACGGCAATGCCGACTACGGCAAGCTGCAGGCGATTGCCGGCGCCATCGTCTCCAACGCGCAGACGCAAAGCGCGCTGCAGCGCGTCAGCTCGTCGTTCCGTTCGATGGTGCCGCAATTCGACGTCGAGGTGGACCGGGTCAAGACCCAGACCCTGCATGTCACGACCGACCAGATATTCTCGACGCTGTCGTCCTATATGGGATCGACCTACGTCAACCAGTTCAACAAGTTCGGTCGCACCTTCCAGGTCTATGCCCAGGCGGATGCGCAATATCGCCTGACCTTGCGCGACATGGCGAACATGATGGTGCGCAACAGCAATGGCGACATGATCCCGCTCGGCACGGTCGCCAAGATCACGCCTTCGGTCGGCCCCTCGCTGATCAGCCTGTACAATCTCTATCCGTCCGCGAGCATCATCGGCCTGCCGGCCACGGGCTACAGTTCGGGCCAGTCGATGAAACTGATGGAGGAGATCGCCGGAAAGACCCTGCCGCAGGGCACCGGCTTTGAATGGACGGCCATGTCGTACCAGGAGAAGGTCGTCGGCGGCCAGATCTACTGGGCGTTCGGGCTCGCGCTGTTGCTGGTCTATCTCGTGCTGGCCGGACAATATGAAAGCTGGTTTGCGCCGATCTCGGTGATATTAGCGGTGCCGTTGTCGCTGCTCGGTCCGATGATCGTGCTGACGGGCCTGCGGATCGAGAACAACCTCTATACCCAGATCGGCATCATCCTGCTGATAGCGCTGTCGGCCAAGAACGCCATTCTGATCGTCGAGGTCGCGCTCGAACTGCATGTGCGCGACCGCAAGCCGCTGCTGGAATCCGCCGTTGAGGCGGCGCGAGCCCGGTTCCGGCCGATCCTGATGACGTCGTTTGCCTTCATCCTCGGCGTGGTGCCGCTGGTGCTGGCGACCGGCGCCGGCGCCAACGCCCGCAAATCGATCGGCATCACCGTGTTCTCGGGCATGCTGGCCTCGACCTGTCTGGCGGTGCTGTTCGTGCCGACGTTCTTTGTCGTGGTGCAGCGGTTCGAGAACTGGCTCAGCGAGCGGAAGCGGAAGAAAGCGGGCGGGCAGGTGGCGCCGCAGGCACCGGCGGCGCATTAGATCTGTTTGCTCCCTCGCCCCGCTCTTGCGGGGAGAGGGTTGGGGTGAGGGGCTCTCTCCGCGAAATTGGTGCGAGTTGATAAACCTGTACCCCCTCACCCGGATCACATCTGCGATGTGATCCGACCTCTCCCCGCAAGCGGGGCGAGGTGAAACGAGAGCCCTACACCTTCACCATCCGCTTGCCGCGGTTCTCGCCGGCCAATAGTCCGATCAGCGCCTGCGGTGTGTTTTCCAGGCCGTTGATGACATCTTCCTGCACTTTCAGTTTGCCGGAAGCGACCCAGGACTGCAGGTCCTTCAGGGCCTGATCGCGCTCGTTCATGTAGTCCATCACGATGAAGCCCTGCATGATCAGGCGCTTCACCACGATCAGGCCGGGCACCCCGCGCGGGCCAGTCGCCGACGGCACGCCGTCATATTGCGAGATCGCGCCGCAGCAGGAGATGCGGCCGCGGTTGTTCATCAGCGCGATGCAGGCCTCCAGAATGTCGCCGCCGACATTGTCGAAATAGACGTCGATGCCCTTCGGCGCCGCTGCCCGCAGCGCCTTGTAGGTCGCGCCGTCCTTGTAATCGACCGCGGCGTCGAAGCCGAGTTCGCTGGTGAGCCAGTTACATTTATCCTTGCCGCCGGCGATGCCGACGACGTGGCATCCCTTGATTTTTGCAATCTGGCCGACGATCGAGCCGACCGAGCCGGCCGCGGCCGAGACCACGACGGTTTCACCTTCCTTGGGCTTGCCGACATGGAGCAGGCCGAAATAGGCGGTAAGGCCGGCGATGCCATAGACGCTGAGCAGATGCGTCATCGGCTCCATCCGGGGCATTTTTGTCAAATGCTTTGCGGGCACCGCCGCGTAATCCTGCCAGCCGGTATCGCCGAACACGATGTCGCCGGGGCTGAGGCCAGGTGCCTTCGAGGACACGACCTCGGCGATGCCGCCGCCGGCCATCACGGTGTTGGCCTCGACCGCGGCGCGATAGGTGGCGCCGTGCATCCAGGCGCGGTTGGCGGCGTCGAGCGAGATATAGCGCGCCCGCACCAGCACCTCGCCGTCCTTCGGCTCCGGCACCGCGCCCTCCGACATCTTGAAATGCTCGGGCCCGAGTTTTCCGGTCGGCTTTTCCACCAGCAGGATCTGGCGATTGACGGTAGCGTTCATGGCGTTCCTTCCCTCGGATTGATCGTTCTTGATGCAGTTGATCGCATATCAGGCGACCGATTGCACATGTTGTGCGCTGCACCGAACGCTAGTCGCCGTGCGCGTGATCCACAACGGAAACATTTCGGCAAGTGTGTAAATTGTCGCAAGTTTGTTGCGCCGCCCTCCAAATCTGCCAAACTTAAGGTTGCCGGAAAAACGGGGGTCAGAAAAAATGTCGAGCAGGTTCACACAATACATCCTGATCGCGATGGCGCTTGGCATCGTGATGGGGACCGTCGTTTTCAATTACATGCCCGACAATCGGGTGGCGATCGCGGCTGATGTAAATCTGGTCGCAATGCTGTTCCTGCGCCTGATCAAGATGATCATCGCGCCATTGGTGTTCGCCACGCTGGTCGGCGGCATCGCCCATATGGGCTCCGGCTCGAGGCTCGGCCGGATTTTTGCGAAGACCATGGGCTGGTTCGTCACCGCCTCGTTCGTCTCGTTGCTGCTCGGCCTTGTCATGGTCAACCTGCTGGAGCCCGGAGCGAACTTCCCCGGCACGCTGCCCGACAAGTCGCAGTCGACCGGACTGCCGGTGTCGGCGTTCTCGTTCGAAAAATTCCTGATGCATCTGATCCCGACCTCGATCGCCGATGCGATGGCGCAGAATGAAATCCTGCAGATCGTGGTGTTTGCGGTGTTCTTCGCCGTCGCCCTCGGCGCGATGCCGGAGGAACGCTCCAAGCCGATCCTGTCGCTGATCGACGATCTCGCCCACATCATGCTCAAGGTCACCGGCTATGTGATGCTGTTCGCGCCGCTGGCGGTATGGGCGGCGATCATGGCGACGGTGGCGAAGAACGGCCTCGGCGTCCTGTGGAAGCTGATCGTCTTCATGGGCGGCTTCTATCTGTCGCTGGCGATCCTCTGGATCATCCTGATCGTCGTCGGCTTCATCGTGATCGGGCCGAGATACAAGAACCTGCTGCGGCTGATCCGCGAGCCGCTGATGATCGCGTTCTCGACCGCGTCGTCGGAGGCCGCCTATCCGAAGACGCTCGAAGGGCTCAACCGGTTCGGGGCGTCGTCGCGCATCTCGAGCTTCGTGCTGCCGCTGGGTTACTCGTTCAACCTCGACGGCACCATGATGTACTGCACCTTCGCGAGCGTGTTTATCGCGCAGACCTATCACATCGACATGCCGCTCGGGACCCAGCTTGCGATGCTGGCAACGCTGATGATCACCTCGAAGGGGGTCGCAGGCGTTCCCCGCGCGTCCCTGGTGGTGATCGCCTCGACGCTCAGCCAGTTCGGCATTCCCGAGGCGGGCCTGTTGATGATCATGGGTATCGATACGTTCCTCGACATGGGACGCAGCGCCACCAACGTGATCGGCAATTCGCTCGCCACCGCCGTGGTTGCGAAATGGGAAGGCGAGCTCAAACCCGAGCACGAGCTTGGCCCCGATGACGTGGTCCCGACGGATGCCGTTCCCGGCGAGCCCATCCCGGCCACGCATTGACGGGAGAGATGCATGCATCAGTTCCCAAGAGGGCTTGCGCGTAGGCCGATAGCGGCTGCGGGTCTGTTGCTGGCAGCATGTCTGCTGGCAACGCCGGCGGCGGCCCAGACCGCGAGCGAGGGGCTCAGCCCCACGCTCGCCAACATCAAGCGGACGCATGTGGTGCGGCTCGGCTATCGCGAGAGCTCGCCGCCGTTCTCGTTCCTCGACCACTCCAACCGGCCGATCGGCTACAGTCTCGAATTGTGCGAGGCGATCGTCGAGGAAATCGGGGTCGAGGTCGACGATGCGAACCTCAAGATCGAATACGTCAAGGTCACCTCGGACGACCGCATTCCCGCAGTGACGGAAAACAAGATCGACCTCGAATGCGGGTCGACCACGGCCAATGCCGAACGCGCCAAACTGGTGGCGTTCTCGCCGCTGATGTTCGTGGCCGGCACCAAGCTGATGGTGCCAAAAGCCTCGACGATCTCGGCGCCGACGGACCTGAAGGGCAAGACGGTGGTGGTCACCAAAGGCACCACCAACGAGCAGGCGATGCATAATGTCGACAAGAAGTTCTCGCTCGGCCTGAACATCCTGACCTCGCCCGACCACGAGCAATCCTACCAGATGCTGGTGGACGGCAAGGCCGACGCGTTTGCCACCGACGACATCCTGCTCTACGGCCTGATCGCGCGGCACAAGGCCCAGGCCCAGTTCAAGGTCACGGGCGAGTATCTGTCCTACGATCCCTACGGCATCATGTTCCGCAAGGGCGAGCCGCAGCTCAAGGCGGTGGTCGAGCGCACCTTCCGCAAGCTCGGCTCGGGCCGCGATCTGGTGCCGCTCTACAATAAATGGTTCGTGGGGCGGCTGCCGACCGGCGAGAAGCTGGGTGTTTCGATCTCGCCGCAGCTCGAAGAGGCTTTTAAGGTGCTCGACGACTCGGCCGGGGGAGCCAACTAAGGCTGACGTCATTGCGAACGAAGCGAAGCAATCCATCTAGCCGTGTAAAGAAAGAATGGATTGCTTCGTCGCAAGGGCTCCTCGCAATGACGGCGGGGAGACGGAACTAAAAAAACCGCAAATCCTGCGCGCGGCCACCACGGACGGTCGTGGCGTATTCGATCGCCAGGAACAGTCCGCCCGCGACATATAGTTTGCGCTTTCGTGATGCTGCCAACGCATCGGCGAGCCGCACAGCGTCCTCGATCGTTGTGGCAACATGAATATCCGCCGCGGGATTGGCGAGCCGCGCCGCGGCGGCGATGTCGTGCGGGTCCGCGCCCTTGTGGTACGCCGCCGTGCAGATGATCGTATCGAACGCCGGCGCCAGCGCGCCGACGATCTCGCCGGCCTTCTTGTCTCCGGAGGCGCCGGTGACGAGGATCCAGTCGTCGGCGCCGTGGATCGCCTTGAGACTTGCGAGCGATTGTCGGATGCCGTCGGGGGTGTGACCGACATCGATCACCGTGAGCGGATCCTGCGCGATGATTTCGAGACGGCCGGGCCATCGCGTATCGCGCAGGCCTGATCGCACCGCGTCCTCGATCCGGTCGGGCGCCTTGAGGGGGTTGGCGCGTTGCAGCCACAGCAAGAACAGCGCGACGGCAATCGCGGCATTGTTGAACTGAACCGTGCCGAGCAGGTTCGCCTCCAATCCCTGATATTCGTAATCACCGAACCGGAAATCGAACTGCTGCCCTGAGGCCGATGCCAGCTCACCGCCGATATCGATCTGGTGGCGGACGAACAGCGATGTGACATCCCGATACCGGTTATGTTCGTAGAGATGCCGCTGCAACGGTAGGCAATTCTCGCCGTAAATGATGGTGCCGCCGGCGGCACAGGCGTCACTCTTGTCGGAGGCGATCAGTTCGAGCGAGTTGCCGAGCAGTTCGACATGTTCGTAATCGACCGAGGTCACGCAGGTCTCGCGCGCGCCAACCAGGCGGACCGGATCATAGCGGCCGCCGATCCCGGCCTCGAACACGATGAATTCACAATTCGCCTCCGAGAAATGTAGGCAGGCGAGCGCGAACAGCGCCTCGAAGGCACCGAAGCGGTCGCTGCGCCGGTCTGCAACCGCGGCAATGGCCGCGTCGACGCGTTGCTTCAAGCGCGCAAAGGCATCGTTGCTGATCTCGGCCCCGTTGATCCGGATCCGCTCGTTGAAACGCTCAAGATGCGGCGAGGTGAAGAGGCCGGTTCGCAGGCCATAGGCGCGACCGATCGCGGCGCACATCGCGGCCGTGCTGCCCTTGCCGTTCGAGCCGGTCACCACGACCGAACTGCGCTGCAGCCGTGCGCGATCGATCCCGAGCGCGTCGAGCAATTCGGCCAGGCGCGCGAGGCAGATGCCGTCGCCATATTTCGGCAGGTCAAACACCGAGCAGTCCCATCGCGTGAAACGTGTGATGCCAGATTTTGAGAATCAGATCGCCGCGATCGGATTCTTCCAGCAGCCGGATCGACGGATTGGAATTGACCTCGATCACGGCTGCCGCGCCGGGCTCGCCGCCAATGCCGGCGAACAGATCGACGGCTGCGACACGAAGCCCGAGCGCGCGGGCGGCGTTTTTCGCCAGCGTAACCGCTGCTTCGGAAGGCGCTGCTTCCAGCACCATCGTTCCGCCTGCGCTCAGATTCATCCGGCCGGGAATGTCGCGGCGTTCGCCCTTTGCCAGCACGGCGTCGAGCGAGGAGTCGCTATCCCCGGGCGACACCGGCGAAAGGCCGCGGGCGCGAAGGGCATCGTTATGGGCAGCGAACAATTCGCGCAACGTGTGTACGCCGTCGCCGCGGACGAAGGGCGGATATTTGCGCGCGCAATACAGTGCATCATCGTCGAGCAGGAATATCCGGAACTCGACGCCTTCGACGATCGGCTGGATCAGGACCGCGTCGTAATATTTCGCGACGTCGTCGAGATGCTGGATCAGCGAAGCCTCGTCGTGGATCCTTTGTGCGAAATCGCCGCGCGATCCCGTCAGCGGTTTGGCGAAGGCGGATCCGCCCAGCTTGCGAAAATACGCCAGCGCGTCGGCGCGCTCATGGCCCAATGGTCGATGCGCACGATAGCGATCGTGCAGGAAGAAATATTCACCGCCGATCGTTCGCACGCCGGCTTCGTCAAGGATTCTGCCGGTGAAGTATTTGTCGGAAGCCAGCGTCGAGGCGGTGGCGTTGTTCTGCGGATACCATGAGCAGCGCCCCGCGCCGAAATGCAGGGATTTTGCCTCTGAAGCCACGCTGAAGATCAGTCCCGAGCCGCCGTCGAGATCGCGAAAAGTTAATCCGAATTCGGCGCAGGCGAATTCGGCATAGATCGACTGGTCCGGATAAAAGCCCGGTCTACCTTGTCGAAATTCTCTCACGCTTCGCATGCGGGCTCTTTTGACGCGTTCTAAGATTGCGTAGCAATTTATTGCCAGATTGGTGCCGATTTCAGCAAGTTAATTGCGTGCGTGATCTTTGTTAACGAAGACCAATCGAACCTTTCTGCAAAATAAACCGACTGCCATTCCGAGTTCTCAATTGTACGCCAATTGATCTTGACTATCTCTGTCATTGGCGCAATTGAAGCGACAAATCGCCAATGATTTCGGGGGGTTTTCGTCGTTTCGAGACCCGAAAAACCGGATTGTTCTACACCAAGACGTCAGGAAAAACGAAAACACATGAGCGCGTTCTATAGAGAGAAAGTTCTTTCTGTCCGTCATTGGACCGATACACTTTTCAGCTTCACCGCCACCCGCGATTCCGGCTTCCGTTTCCAGAATGGGCAGTTCGCGATGATCGGCCTCGAGGTCGAGGGCCGTCCGCTGCTGCGTGCCTACAGCATGGCGAGCGCCAATCACGAGGAGGAACTCGAGTTCTTCTCGATCAAGGTCGCGGACGGGCCGCTGACCTCGAAGCTGCAGAAGATCCGCGAAGGCGACACGATCCTGGTCGGCCGCAAGGCGACGGGAACGCTGATCACCGACAATCTGATTCCGGGCAAGCGCCTGCTGCTGCTGTCGACCGGCACCGGGCTCGCGCCGTTCGCGAGCCTGATCAAGGACCCTGATGTCTATGAGCGCTATGAAACCATTGTTCTGGTTCATGGCTGCCGGCAGGTTTCCGAACTCGCTTATGGCGAGGAACTGGTCGCGAAGCTGCGCGACGACGAATTGTTCGGACCGCTATTGTCCGAGAAGCTGCTGTATTATCCGACCGTGACCCGCGAGCCGTTCCGCAACCGGGGCCGCATCACCGACCTGATCACCTCGGAACAGCTGTTCAACGACATCCACCAGCCGCCGCTCGATATCGCGACCGACCGCATCATGATGTGCGGCAGCCCGGGCATGCTGGAAGAACTGCGCCAGCTGTTCGAGACGCGCGACTTCCTCGAAGGCAGCCACAACCAGCCCGGTCACTTCGTGATCGAAAAGGCGTTTGTGGAACGCTGAGGTTTCCATCGGTTGCCGTCCCCGCGAACGCGGGGACCCATAACCACCGGCCTCGTGGTTATGGCGAGCTGTTGCTCCAGTTGTTCCTCACAACCCAGATCGGTGGCTATGGGTCCCGGATCGCGCTTCGCTTGTCCGGGACGACGTGGGGATAGAGCGTCGCGCCCCCAGTAGCCCATCCCCTTCCCCCACTGCTATAATCCTCCCAACGCCTTGCGGCCTGTGCCGACGCGGCGATCGGGGAGTTCACGTGTTGTCGGTACGCGATCAGATCGGCCCGGTGAAGACCGCCTTTGTGTTCGCCGGCGGCGGCAGCTTTGGCGCCATCCAGGTCGGCATGTTGCATTCGCTCGCCGCCCACGGAATTTCCGCCGATATGGTGGTCGGCTCCAGCGTCGGCGCCCTCAACGGCGCCTTCTATGCCGGCGATCCGACGCTCAAGGGCGTGGAGCGGCTGGGCGACATCTGGCGCGGACTAACGCGGCATGACGTGTTTCCGATGAATTGGCGCACGGTGCTGAGCTTTCTGTGGCGCCGCGATTTCCTGATTTCCCACGACGGCATCCGCAAGCTGATCGACGACCACATTCCCTATCGCAATCTGCAGGACGCCAAGGTGCCGGTGCATATCGTCACCACCGACATCATTTCCGGCGACAGCGTTGTGCTGTCGGAAGGCTCGACCTCGGAGGCGATCGTCGCTTCGACCGCGATCCCCGGCGCTTTCGCGCCGATCCCCTACAAGAATTACTATCTCGCCGATGGTGCGATCTCCAGCAACACGCCGATCCAGGTCGCCGTTCAGAAAGGCGCCAAACGGCTGATCATCCTGCCGACCGGGCACGCCTGCGCCACGCAGGCACCTCCCGTCGGCGCGGTCGCCAATGCGCTGCACGCGCTGACGCTGCTGATCGCGCGACAATTGGTCATTGAGCTGGAGGGCCTCGACCCCGGCATCGAATATTTCGTGGTGCCGCCGCTGTGCCCGCTGGTGGGATCACCTTACGATTTTTCGCGCACCGCCGATCACATCGACCGCGCGATTGCCACGACAGATGCGTGGCTGGCCCACCATGGCCCGCAACAGGGCAAGATTCCCGGGGAAATGCGGCTGCACAGCCACTGAGACACGACGGTTACGCTGCACTGCAAAAGCAGCTTCCGATCAATTGATTCAACCACCGCCGGCTTCGGCAAATCTTTTGCGATCCCCTGTTCACGTCCGTGACGGCTAGGCCGTATATCGTATGGTGCTTATTCCAATGGTTGGATTAAGCTACTGGCGAACAAGAATATTCCGCAAGAATATTCCGGCTGAGGGGATGTCATGGAAACGCTGTTGATGCCGTTCTCGCCACGCTACATCGTGCTGACGATCTGCGCGGTCGTCACGGCACTGCTGATCGGCATCGGCATCTTCGATCAAAATTTGAAGGTGTGGGAAATATTGCTGATTCCCATCGTGGTCTTCGGCGGGCTTACCCTTCTCGGCATTCGCGACCTCACGCAAGAGAGCCACGCAGTGCTGCGGAATTATCCGATCTCCGCGCATATCCGTTTTCTGCTGGAGGAGATCCGGCCGGAGATGCGGCAGTATTTCTTCGAGAGCGAGAAGGACGGCATGCCGTTCTCCCGCGATACCCGCGCGCTGGTCTATCAGCGCGCCAAGATGCAGCTCGACAAGCGGCCGTTCGGCACCCAGGAAGACGTCTATCGCGACGGTTATGAATGGATGCATCATTCGATGGCGCCGAAGGCTCGCGCCGTCGAGCAGTTTCGCGTCACCATCGGCGGTCCGGATTGCACCAAGCCGTATTCGGCCTCGGTGTTCAACATTTCGGCGATGAGTTTTGGCGCGCTTAGTCCAAATGCCGTACGCGCGTTGAATGCAGGCGCCAGGAAAGGCGACTTCGCGCATGACACCGGCGAGGGCGGCGTCAGTCCCTACCACCGGGAGAACGGCGGCGACATCATCTGGGAAATCGGATCCGGCTATTTCGGTTGCCGCAACCGCGACGGCAGCTTCAATCCCGAATTGTTCGCGCGCATTGCTTCCGACGACCAGATCAAGATGGTCGAACTCAAGATCAGCCAGGGCGCCAAGCCCGGACACGGCGGCGTGTTGCCGGCGGCCAAGGTCTCGGAAGAGATTTCAAAGATCCGGGGCGTGCCGATGGGCGAAGATTGCATCTCGCCGGCCACTCACCGCGCGTTTTCGACGCCGCTCGAAATGATGACCTTCATCGGTGAAATGCGGCGGTTGTCCGGCGGCAAGCCTGCGGGCTTCAAGCTGTGCATCGGCCACCCCTGGGAGTTCCTGGCCATCTGCAAGGCGATGCTGCAGACCGGGATCTACCCTGATTTCATCGTGGTCGACGGCAATGAAGGCGGCACCGGCGCAGCACCGCTGGAATTCATGGACCATCTGGGCATGCCGATGCGCGAGGGTGTCAATTTCGTCCATAATGCGCTGGTCGGCATCAATGCCCGCGACCGCATCCGCATTGGTGCCGCCGGCAAGATTGCGACCGCCTTCGACATGGCGCGCGCGATGGCGATCGGCGCCGACTGGTGCAATTCGGCGCGCGGCTTCATGTTCGCGCTGGGCTGCATCCAGTCGCTGAGCTGCCATACCGACCGTTGTCCGACGGGGGTGACCACCCAGGACCCGCTCCGCGCCCGCGCGTTGGTGGTGCCACTCAAGAGCGAGCGGGTCTACAGCTACCATCACGCCACCCTGCACGCCCTGTCCGAACTTCTCGCCGCCGCTGGCCTCGACCATCCGCAGCAGCTACGGCCGATCCACTTCTCGCAGCGATCCTCCACGAACGACACATTGACGTTCGCGAAACTTTATCCGCCGTTGCGCCCGGGCGAGCTGATCGACGGCACCAGCGACCCACGCTTCCGCGACGCCTGGGATATGGCCCGGGCGGATTCGTTCCGGCCGGTGGGGTGAGGGTACTACTCGTGTCGTCCCTGCGAACGCAGGGACCCATACGCCGCGGCCCAACGGTTGAGCGACGGAGCTAAACACACCTCCCTTCAGCAACAACCGCCTGTGGTTATGGGTCCCTGCGTTCGCAGGGACGACGACGGAGATTGGCTTCGGGACGACAGCTATAACTCGCCGCAGGCCCGCTGCTCTGATAAAGCCTCTCTCCATGTTGGAATGACCACCCGTAAAAAGGGAGACAATGCTTTATCTGGAACTCGGGATCGTGACGGTCCTGATCATCACCAATGGCCTGCTTTCAATGTCGGAGCTTGCCATTGTCTCGTCGCGGCCGGCACGGCTCGCCGCGCTGGTCGAAAAGAACGTCACGGGTTCCCGTCGTGCACTTGCGCTGGCGTCTGATCCCGGCAAGTTCCTGTCGACGGTGCAGATCGGGATCACGCTGATCGGCGTGCTGTCAGGTGCGATTTCCGGCGCCACGCTGGGCCAGCGCCTGACCAGCCTGCTGGTCGAATCCGGATTGTCGAAAGGCCTGGCTGACGCGATGGGCGTCGGCGTCGTGGTGAGCGTCATCACCTACGCCTCACTCATCATTGGCGAACTGGTGCCCAAGCAAATCGCCCTGCGTGACCCGGAATCGGTGGCGGTGCGCGTGGCGCCCTACATGATGCTGCTCTCGAAAATTTCGTCGCCCCTGGTGTGGCTGCTGGACCGCTCGGGCAAGGGGCTGTTGTGGCTGCTCGGTCACCGCGGTGAAGCCGAAGAAAAGGTCAGCGAAGACGAAATCCGCACCCTGGTGGTCGAGGCCGAGAACGCCGGCGTGCTCGAGCCCGGCGAGAAGGAAATGATCGCGGGCGTCATGCGTCTCGGCGATCTTCCGGTCGGCGCCGTCATGACTCCCCGCCCGGAAGTCAGCATGATCAATCTGGCGGATACGCCTGACGTCATTTTCGCGGCGCTCGCCGGCCGCAACCATTCCCGTTTTGTGGTGTTCGACGGGGATCCGGATGCGGCGCTCGGCATTGTCCAGGCCAAGGACATGCTGGACAGCTATCTGTCTGGGCAAGCACCGGACATTCGGAAGCTGGTCCGGGATGCGCCGATCATTCCCGAATTCCTGGATGCCAGGGATGTCGTTGCCATCCTGCGCGACTCCGCGGTGCATATGGGATTGGTGCATGACGAATACGGCGTCTTCCAGGGCGTGGTAACCAGCGCCGATATTCTCGAATCGATCGTCGGTGGTTTTCATACGGAGGAGGGGCCTCCCGAAGCGGCGGTCGTGAAGCGGGATGACGGCTCCTACCTGATCTCGGGCTGGATGCCTGCCGTCGAATTTGCGAATTTGCTCCAGATCGTTCTGCCGTCGTCGCGGCAGTATCAGACCATGGCCGGTTTCCTGCTCCAGCAGTTCGGCGCAATTCCGACTGTCGGTGAGCAGGTCGAGGCGCAGGGTTGGCGCTTCGAGATCGTGGATCTCGACGGCCGGCGTATCGATAAGACATTGGCGACACGAATCGACGATGGGGCCGCCGACGAGCAGGCGTGATGGCGCGATGCCGATTTTTCTGACGTCGGGGCTCAGAACTCGCCGTGCAAACGGCCCGAGAAGATCGAGACCGGGCCACGGTCGCCATTATAGGCGGGGTTTGCGATCAGCTGATAGTCGGCGGTGAAGGTGAAGGTCTTGTCGAGCGCGAACGCGTAGTAGGTCTCGAAGATGCTTTCATTGCGGTAGTTGAGCCGGCCGTCGCCGATGAGGAGGCCGAGGCCGCCCGCCGCCAGGAAGTCGCGATGGTCAGATGAAAGTCCATTGACGGCGCCCCCGATGGCGAACGTGTCGTTTGGACGGCCCCAATAGCTGCCCTTGACCGACAACCCGGCGGAGACGCTGCGATCCACATCGGTGAAGGACAGGATTTCGTTGCGCCCGTCGTTCCAGCTCGCGCGAGCGAATATCCCGACATCCCTGATGATCTGCTGTTCGGCGTTGATGTAGAATCCGTACTTGGTGTTTTCGCGCCGGATGCCGACGATGACGTCGTTGATATCGAGCGTTGGGTCCGCCGCTGCTATCCCCAGCGCGTTTCGGTAGCTGCCGGTGTTGCCGCGATTGCCGAAAATGCCGAGCCGGAGCTTGCCGGGCTGATCGAAGATCGTGTGACGTTCCTCGAATTCAACCACCGCGCCGCCGGACTTGAACACGAGGACGTCGCTGTTGGGCGCGTTGGGGACCTGGAACAGGCCGGCCCGGATCGCCCAGTCCTTGCGGTTGAGTTCGACCACCGCGCCGCGGGTGAAGCCTGGAAGGTCGGCAGGGAAGTCGTAAGCCGCGGCCGACCACATCGCCCAGTTCATGAAGTCGACGCGGGGATCCTTGGCGTAGGAATTGCCGTCGAAATAGTCGCCGACCGCAAAACGGCCGACCGTGACCGTGACGCGGTCGATGTCGCGCTTGCCCGCGAGTTGCATCGGAGCGTCGGCGACATCTTCCTGTTCGCCGCCGAGGCCGAAGGTCTGGCGAAAGACGTAGCGCTGCGGACGATATTTTGGATAGGGCGCGCCACCTTTCTGGGCCTCACCGTTGGGAAAGCCTGCAAGGCCCAGCGTGCTGTTGAGGCCAAAACCCTGCGCCAGTTCGGGGTTGAAATAGAACTCGCCGCCCTGCCACAGCCGCCAGCCAATGAATGCATCCGCAGTCCATGTCTGGCGGCCCTGGCCGCCGCCCGGAAGACTGTTGGTGCCCTCATAGGGCGAGCGCATGCGGGGATAGGCTTGCGCGATGACCGTGGTCTGCCCGTGTACGTTCCAGTTTTTCGGCTCGGCAAGCGCGGTGCGTCCATCGACCGGAGTGGGGCCCGCCCAGGGCGGCGTCTCCCACAGCCGGTAATTCAGTCCGAGCTTGATCAAGTGAATGTTGGGATCGACGTTGACGCGCGGCAATCCGACGTCGGTCAGGTCGTAGGTCCGCCGCGCCAGGTCGACGTAGTTGTATTCGGCCTTGGCGGTCCAGTTGCCGCCGACGGCCACCTCGATGCCCAGCCCGGCGGTCCAGCCGCCATGCGTGAGGTACCGCTTCGGCGGGATGATGATCCCGAGGTCGTTTAGGCTGACATGGGTGCTCCCCCATGCGAGGCCGCCCGTGACGTAAGGCATCCACGTTCCCATCGCGTAGCCGACCCGGCCGCGCGCGGTTGCGACATAATCAATGGTGGCGTCGAACGGAGCCGGCGCGAGCCGCGGAATGTCCACCGGGCTGCCGAACGATATGTCGGCCTCGATACCCAGCACCAGATTGTTGGCGAGTTGCCTGACATAACCGGCCTGGTAGCCGCCGGTCAGCCCCGTGACGCTGTGGGGAAGGAACACGCCCTGCAAGGGCTCGGTGTTGGTGCCCGGGCCGAGGCTGCCGCCGCCGTAGCCGACATGGCCGCCCACATAGAACCCGGTCCAGTTATAGACGGCCTTGAGCGCGGGCGCCTTGAGAGACAGATCGGCCGCCAGGACGGGACTGGCGAGCGTCATGGCGCCGACGGCGGCGCCAGCCAAAACATGCTGCAGGGATTGGCGGTACGAACCCATGGTGCGGCCTGTTCCAGCGCGAAGCGGGCTGCGGTCTCGCGCCATCACTGCAGATTTGAACGTCAGCCGCCACCCAAGAAATGAAGTCATCAACCCCGCCGCCCCCGGTCGGCTTCTTCCCGATTCGTCCGCTCAAAGCCAGATCGGGAAAACGCACCATACACCCCCAATCCCAGTTGCAATTAATTCGCAACAATAAGGCGATGGAGTCCGTCTTGGATGGCATTGCTACATGACAGTTTTGCAACAGCGGTGGCGCAGGGATGGTTGGCCCAAAAAAAAGTGACCCGCCCGGGGGGACAGCCGGGCGGGTCGGGTTCGGCACAGGGTGGATGAGGCGCCATGCCGGACACAGGAACCACGAGAGCAGCCGTAAGGCGGTCATCGTGGTCCGCACCCAGTTGGACGGAGCCATCCCGATTCCGGTTCGAACGAAGCTTCGGGAATCCGGACCTGAGATTATTCGGCAGTTAATACAGCCGCTTAGAGGATATAATCCGGCCCGCTCGCCAGCCTCTTCACGTCGAATTTATCGACCTCTTCAAGCAATTCGCAGAACGCGCGGGCGCCGTGATCGAGCAGCTTCTCGCCCTTTTCGGCGGAGGCCTGGGTAGCGTCCCCGACGGCGCCGCTGCCGTGCAGGTCCTGCGCCTGCCAGGCGAATGGCGCGGGCCGATGCGCCGACAGCCAGCGGTGATCCTTTTCCATCGCGATGCTGCTCGGGCGAAAATCGATGATCGCCTCCTGGCGCACGGTTTGCGGATATCGCGCCAGCATGATCGAGGTCTCAATCGCGCCGCCATGGATGCCGTGACGCAGTTCTTCCGCCGGGAACAGTCCGTCCGGGACGCCGAAGCGCGACCAGCTGGTGGTGACCACGAGCAGTCCATGTTGTGCGCGAAGATCCTGCGCGACCAGCGTCATCGCCGCGCTGTTGCCGCCATGGCTCGTCACCATTACGAGCTTCCTGACGCCGGCGCGCGCGACGCTTTCGCCAAGCGCCATCCAGCTCTTCAGCGCGATTTCAGTGGGTAGCGTCAGTGTGCCCGGATAGTCGATATGCTCGGTGGAAATCCCGACCGGCTGCAGCGGCAGGAACGTGACCGGAACGCTCGCCGGCAGCAGCTCGCGGACCCGCGCCAGATAGGCCTCGCCGATCATGACGTCGGTGCCGAGAGGCAAATGCGGGCCGTGCTGTTCGGTTGCCGCCAGCGGCAGCACCGCGATCCAGCGCTCGGGGCCGCTGGCTGCGATATCGGGCCAGTGGATGTCGGTCCAGTTGCGGGGCGGAACAGGCGAAGTCATCGAGCCAAGCGTTTCTTTGAATGGATTTGCAGGGTAGTTTGTTAGTCAACCAGGGACGATATCTCCCTCCTTGGGGGCGTGATCCACGTCCACACCCTCCTTATCATGGGCCAGAACGATCGACGGAGTCCAACCATGAACCCGGCCTTTTTGCCGCGAACGTTAACCGCAGCCCTGTTAACGCTGGTGGCCGCGCTGGTGCCTGCGCGCGGGCAGACCCTCGATAAGGTCTCGTTTGGAACCAACTGGGTCGCGGAAGCCGAGCATGGCGGCTTTTTCCAGGCGGTCGCCGACGGCACCTACAAGAATTACGGGCTTGATGTCACCATCGTGCCGGGCGGCCCCAACACCAACAACCGCATGCTACTGATCGCCGGCAAGCTCGACTTCTTCATGAGCGCGAACACGCTGCAGTCCTTCGATGCGGTCACCAACAAGGTGCCGCTGGTGGCGGTCGCCGCCATCTTCCAGAAGGATCCGCAGGTCTTTCTGACCCACCCGGAATTCAAGATCAGCAAACTGGAGGATCTCAAACCGCTGACGCTGCTGGTGTCGAAGGAAGGCGTCGCAAGCTATTTCCAGTGGCTGAAGTCCGAGTATGGGTTTAGCGAGAGCAAGGTCAAACCCTACACCTTCAATTCGCAGCCTTTCATCGTGAACAAGCAAAGCGCGATGCAGGGGTATGTCACCTCCGAGCCGTACGCGGTCGAAAAGGCCGCCGGCTTCAAGCCGAACGTCGTGTTGCTGGCCGATTACGGCTTCAACGCCTATTCGACCCTGATCGAGACCCGCACCGAGATCGTCGACAAGAAGCCCGACCTGGTGCAGCGCTTCGTCGATGCGTCCATGATCGGCTGGTACAACTATCTCTACGGCGACAACACGCCGGGCAATGCCATGATCAAGAAGCTCAATCCGGAAATGACCGATGAACTGCTGAAATATTCCACGGCCAAGATGAAGGAATACGGCATCGTCGATTCCGGCGACGCCTTGAAGGACGGCATCGGCGCCATGACCGATGCCCGCGTCGCCAGCTTCTTCGACAAGATGGTGCGCGCCGGCGTGGTTCGCCGCGATATCGATTACCGCCAGGCCTATACGCTGCGCTTCATCAACAAGGGCGTCGGCCTCAATCTGCGGCCGAAGAACTAGGCGTGATGGCCGGACCCGCTTTGTCTGAAGCCGACGCGATGGCGGTGCGCCTTGGTGACGTCACCAAGGTCTATGACAACGGCGTGGCCGCGCTTGGACCGCTCGACCTCGACGTCAAGCGTGGCGAATTCGTCTCCTTGCTTGGTCCCTCCGGTTGCGGCAAATCCACCGCCTTGCGGCTGATTGCGGGACTGACCACGCCGAGTTCAGGTGTGGTCGGCGTTTCGCAACCCGCGAACGAAACCCGCGCGGGTCATGCGATCGGCTTTGTGTTTCAGGAGCCGACCCTGATGCCGTGGGCCAGCGTGCGGGACAATGTCCGGCTGCCGCTGAAGCTTGCCGGCATGCCGCCGACGGAAGCGGACAGGCGGATCAGCGAGGCGCTGGCGCAGGTGGCCCTGTCGGAGTTCGCCGCTGCATACCCGCGCGAATTGTCCGGCGGCATGAAGATGCGGGTATCGCTGGCGCGGGCGCTGGTCACCCGTCCGGATATCCTGCTGATGGACGAGCCGTTCGCCGCACTCGACGAGATCACGCGCTTCCGTCTCAACAACGATCTCCTGGAGCTGTGGCGCAAGCTGAATATGACGGTCATCTTCGTCACCCATTCGGTGTTCGAGTCGGTGTATCTGTCGCAGCGCGTTGTCGTGATGTCGTCACGGCCCGGGCGCGTCAGCGCCGAATTTCGTATCGACACGCCGGAGCCGCGGGTCGAGGACTTCCGGATGTCGGCCAGCTATGCCGCCTATTGCCGCGAGGTCTCACAAGCGCTGGTGCCCTCCTATTCGGGGCTAACAAGCGCATGAGTTCTTCACGGGATTTTGTTCGCTTTTTGCTACCCGTCGTGGTGCTCGCCGCCGGCATCGCGCTGTGGGAACTGGTGGTGCGCGTCAACGACATCCAGCCCTATGTGCTGCCGGGGCCGTCAGCGGTGTTCCAGACGCTGGTCGCGGACTGGCCGGTGCTGTCGGAATCCCTCGGCGTCACCTTGCTGACCACGCTGGAAGGCTTCGTCGCCGCCGCGATCGGCGGCGTCGCGTTGGCGCTGTTGTTCAATCAATCGAAATGGCTGGAATATTCGCTGTTTCCCTATGCGGTGATCCTGCAGGTCACGCCTGTGATCGCGATCGCACCATTGCTGCTGATCTATCTGCAACAACAGACTGCGGTGGTTGTTTGCGCCTGGATCGTCGCCTTCTTTCCGGTGCTGTCCAACACCACGCTCGGGCTCAATTCGGTGGACCGCAATCTGGCCGGCCTGTTCAGCCTCTATGGCGCGTCGCGGCTGCAGACGCTGCGGTACCTGAAATTGCCGGCAGCATTGCCCTATATTCTCGGTGGATTGCGGATCGCGGGCGGACTATCCCTGATTGGCGCCGTGGTCGCCGAAATCGCGGCCGGCACGGCGGGCGCAGGCTCGGGCCTTGCGTTCCGTATTGCCGAGTCCGGTTACCGTCTCAACATTCCCCGAATGTTCGCCGCTCTGCTGTTGCTCTCCGTCGCCGGGATTGTCATCTATGGCCTGCTGGCGCTAATTTCGCATCTGGTACTGCGGCGCTGGCATGAAAGCGCGCTTCGAAAGGAAAACTGATGGCTGCCGGGAATATTTCGTCCGAAAAGATCGATTTGCTGGTCTATGGGCCAATCAGGCCGATCCTCGAAAACGGCTTCTCCGACCAATATGTACTGCACAAGGCGGAGAGCCGGGCGGATCTCGAACGGTTGACGCCGGACGTGCTGGCCAAGACCCGCGGCATGGCGGTCACCTATCATTCGGTGCCGGCCGACGCCAAGGCGTTGTCGCATTTTCCCAAGCTCGAGATCATCGCCAGCTTCGGCGTTGGCTACGACCACGTCGATTGCAACTATTCGCGTGAACACAATGTGGTGGTCACCAACACGCCCGACGTGCTGACCGAAGAGGTCGCCGACGTCGCGATGGGTTTGTTGATCTCGACCTTGCGCGAATTCGTCAAGGCCGATCGCTATCTGCGTTCGGGCCTGTGGCAGACGCAGAATTATCCGCTCAGCGTCGGCTCGCTGCGCGACCGCAAGGTCGGCATCGTCGGCATGGGCCGCATCGGCCAGGCGATCGGCCGCCGGCTGGAGGCTTCGCTGGTGCCGGTCTCCTATCATTCGCGCAATCCGTCATCGGCCGTCTCTTACAAGCATTACCCCGACCTGATGGAAATGGCGAAGGCGGTCGACACGCTGATCGTGATCGTGCCGGGCGGCGCCTCTACCGCGAAGATGATCAATGCCCACGTCCTCAAGGCGCTTGGGCCGCGCGGTGTATTGATCAACGTGGCGCGCGGCTCGGTCGTCGACGAAGAGGCGCTGGTCGCGGCGCTGAAGTCGGGGACGATCCTGGCGGCGGGGCTCGACGTGTTTGCCAACGAGCCGAGCGTGCCGGACGACTTGAAAGCCATGCAAAATGTCGTGCTGCTGCCACATATCGGCTCAGCCTCGGTGGTAACGCGCAATGCGATGGATCAGCTCGTGGTCGATAACATCAAGAACTGGTTTGCCGGCAAGGCGCCGCTGACGCCTGTGCCGGAAACACCGGTGAAGGGGCGCTGATGCAAGCTGGCTGCCGCCCGGGCGTCGCAGTCGCCGCGTTATCGGCGCTGCTCGCCGTTCTGCTTGACCCTGGATCGCCGGCGCGGTCGCAGGCGGCTCCAGGCCTGCAGAAAGAGATGGTCGGCCAGTGGGAGCTCGCAACCACCGAACGCAGCAAGACCTGCGTCGTCACGCTCAAATCCGATACGACGCCGCAGGGCATGAAGCTCGAACTCGAGCCGAGCTGCGCGGCGGCGCTGCCCTTCACCAAGGATATCACCGCCTGGAATATCAAGGGCCTCGGCGACATCGTGCGGCTGCAGGACGCCGCCGGCCAGCCGGTGATCGACTTCACCGAAGTCGAGAGCGGCATTTTCGAAGGGCTGCGGACCGGCGAAGGCGTCTACATCCTGCAGAATCTGGCGGCCGCCCGCTCGCTCGCCAAATCGATGGACCAGATGATCGGCGACTGGTCGATGGTGCGCGGCAATGGCAAGGCCATCTGCGGCCTGACCCTCACCAACACCGAGGCAACAGGCGACAATTTCCAGGTGTTTTTGAAGCCGCGCTGCGATCCCGCGGTGGCTGCGTTCGCGCCTAACCAGTGGCGGCTCGATCACGGCCGGATGATATTGATGTCGGCCAGCGGCCAGACCTGGCAGTTCGAGGCCGACGACAATGCGCAATGGCGGCGGGTGCCCGACAGCGCCGATCCCCTGATTATGATCCGGGGGCAGTAGGCACCATCCGCCGGCCCCGACGACAGGAGGGTCCGGCGGAACCTTTTCGCTGTCGCCGCCTTTCTTCGAACCACTATGCCACAGCGATCACCAATTGGTCGCCTCCCGCGCACGCGGTCCAATCGTGTGGAAGCTGAACCGCGGCGGGCCGGGAACCGTAGGGATCAGTCATGTCGCTCTTCCGCTATGTCAGGCGCATGTTGATGGCGCCCATTACGCTGCTGGTTTTGACGGCCGCTGGATCGGCATCGGCGCAGTCATCGGTTCCGCCCCACCTTGCGGGCTGGTGGATCGCGGTCGACAACGTCGCCTTTCCGCCGCTGTGGCGGGACGGCACCATCGTGCCGATGGAGGAGCTTCTCATCATCGAGAGCGACGGGCGGTTCGAGAACCGCATGATGGGATTCTATGGTGTCGACCCCGGCTATTGCGCCAAGGAAAATCTCTGCAGCGATGCACCGCTGGTGGCTACCGGACGGCTCGCGCTTTCCGGTTCGGCCCCCGCCACCGGCAAGGAACAGATCCTTGCGTCCGGAAGCAAACTCCTTTTCAGCGACGTCCGTACCGCCGCGAACCGAATCGACTCGCCGCGCGGCGATCCGATCATCCGCGCGCGCAGCGTGAGCGCAACCAGTGCCTGGATGGTCGAGGGTCGGCTGGATGTGGACGACGGCATGCTTTTGTTGCGTCGGACCGCAGGCGAGGAGCCGCGTGCCTTTGTCACGATTGCACCCGAGAAATTGCGCCGGCTGCGCGCGGGCCTCATGGCGTCCGATCTCTCCGCCCTGCAGCATTGGCGCTGCTATCTCGCTTCGGCCACCGGCGGAGACGTCAGGTTGATGCCGCTGCGCAATGACAAGCCGATGCCGCCCGCGGTCCGCGACTACATCGCCGCTGCGCACTATTATTTGACCGCACTGACCTACGCGAACCGCCCAATGGTCGATGATCCCGATCCCGCCCAGCGCCGGCTTGCCGGGGTCGCGCTCGAGAACCTGATGGTCGGTTCGCCGGCAAAGCTGCCGCAGCCCAGGACCGTTCAGGAGCGGCGCGAGGTCAAGGCGGTTGCAAGATATCTCACCGTGGTGATCAAGGGCGAGCAGCCCGAGGCGGCAAAGGCCATGATGGCGCGGGAATTCCCCGGCGTCCCCTTGCGCCAGGATTTGACCGAACCGGAAATACTGGCGTTGACGACCTATTTGCGCGGCGGCGCAGATCGAAACCGGCTGTTTTGCACCGGGTGAGACCGGTATTATGGCCGGGCTTGCGCTGATCCCGGATCGGCGCGTCCATTAGTCCCCTCGAAAAATTGTCAAAACCCCTGTCGATTCCCGGCAATCCCGTTCGTCGTCTCAAATAGCGGGACAGTTCCGCGGGCTGGGTGCCTGCGGCTCGCCTCAAACAGGAGTTTTTCATGCGCTTCATGTCGATCGTCATGTCGTCCCATCCGCCCGCAGAGCCGCCGGCAGCAATGATGGAGGCGATGAACAAGCTCGCCGACAGGGAAATCAAGGCCGGCCGCATGCTGGACACCGGCGGGTTGATGCCGCTCGCGATGGGCGCGCAGGTGCGCATCACCGACGGCAAGCTCAGCGTCGTCGATGGCCCGTTCGTGGAGGCCAAGGAGGTGATCGGCGGCTACGCGATATCAGAACTGCGCAGCAAGGAAGAGGCGGTGGCGCTGGCGAAGGAATTCATGCAGCTCCACGTCGATCATATGCCGGGCTGGGAAGGGACCTGCGAGATTCGCGCGTTCTTCGACGGCGCGCCGGGCGAGTGTTCCTGATCATCGCCGTTCGCTATCCCGGCCGCCGCTAACCAGCGATAGCGGTGGCTAACTCACAAGGGAGTTCTTCACATGCGCTTCATGTATATCGTTACGCCTGTCCACCCCACACCGCCGACGCCCGAATTGATGGCGGCCGTGCACAAGCTCGCCGAACGCGAAATCAAGGCCGGCCGCATGGTCACCAGCGGTGCGCTACAACCTCGGACATTGGGCGCGCAGGTACGGATCACGGATGGCAGGCTTGGTGTCGTCGACGGGCCGTTCGTGGAAGCCAAGGAAGTGATCGGCGGCTATGCGATCTTCGAACTCCGCGACAAGCAGGAAGCGATCGAGAAGGCGGTCGAGTTCATGCAGGTTCACCGCGACTACATGCCGGGTTGGGAAGGGACATGCGAAGTCCGCGCTTTTGTGACGGCGGATTGGGAGGCGGCCTGCTCGGTCAGTGCGCGGGCCGCCTCTTGAAGCGGGTGCGGCGCGGACGGTGTTGGCGGCGATGACCGCCGCCGACATCCATCGCACCGTCGTCGCGGTCTGGCGCATCGAGCAGCCGCGGCTGCTCACCAGCCTGTCGCGGATGCTGCGCGACGTGCCGCTGGCCGAGGACCTGACGCAGGAAGCGCTGCTGGCGGCGATCGAGCACTGGCCTGTCACGGGCGTTCCGGAAAAGCCCGGGGCCTGGCTGATGGCGATCGCCAAGCGGCGGGCGCTGGATCAGCTGCGCCGCCGCCAGATGCTCACCCGCAAGCACGAGATCGTGGCGCGGGACATGGAGCAGGAACAGCAGGCCATGCCCGATTTCGACAGCGCGCTCGACGACGATATCGGCGATGAATTGCTGCGCCTGATCTTCACGGCCTGCCATCCGCGCCTGTCGCGCGAAGCCCGCGCCGCGCTGGCGCTGCGGATGATCTGCGGCCTGACAACGGACGAGATCGCGCGTGCCTTCCTGCTGCCGGAGGCGACCATTTCTCAAAGGATCGTGCGCGCGAAGCGGACGCTGTCGGAATCAGGTCTCGCTTACGAGACACCGCGCGGCGAGGAGCTTTCCGAAAGGCTCGCTTCCGTGCTGGAGGTCGTCTACCTCATCTTCAACGAGGGCTATACGGCGGCCCGCGGCGACGAATGGCTGCGGCCGCAGCTTTGCAACGATGCGCTGCGCATGGGGCGCGTGCTCACCTCGATCGCACCGCAGGAATCCGAGGCGCACGGCCTGCTGGCGCTGATGGAGTTGAACGGCTCGCGCACCGCCGCGCGCACCGACAAAGCCGGCGATCCGATCCTGCTGATGGACCAGAACCGCGGACTGTGGGACCAGCTCCAGATTCGCCGGGGCATGTTGGCGCTGGCGCGGGCGCGCGATCTCGGCGGCGCCGGTGGTTTCTATGCCCTGCAGGCGGCGATCATCGCCTGCCACGCGCAGGCGTCGGCGCCCAATGAAACCCCCTGGTCGCGCATTGCAGAACTTTATGCTGACCTCGCCGCGTTGGTGCGCTCGCCCATCATCGAACTCAACCGCGCCGTTGCGGTCGGTATGGCCGAGGGACCGGCGGCAGCGCTCGTGATCGTGGACCGTCTTGCGCACGAGCCCGCGCTGAAGACCTATCATCTGCTGGGAAGCGTTCGCGGCGATCTCCTGCACAAGCTCGGCCGCTTCGAAGAAGCGCGCGCCGCGTTCGAGGCCGCTGCCAGTCTCGCCGGCAACAAACGCGAACAGGAATTGTTGAAGCGGCGCGCCGCGAGAGCGGGCGCAACAGCGGCTTCCTGACTCCGAAGCGGGCACGCAAATCGCATCTCCGATGGTCCGGAATGGAATTCCATCCGGAGAGCGGTATTTAGCCGCTGCGGGCATAATCGACTTGACGCAATCTCCGGAAGTAGCAACTATTAATTGTTGTTTTCATATCTAATTACCTTCAGGGAGAGCACAATGCGCGCGCGTTATCATGGCGAACCAATCTCATCCTTAGAAGCGAAGTCCCTGCCCAAGGCGCTGCCAGGTGCGCCGGTGAAACCCACCGTTGGATTCATGTTCGGCGATCTCGCCGGCGATCCTGCCAACCGACTGCCGGAAGGTCCGAGCACCATCGATGCACTGTCCAAGCTGGGATTCGCGATGGCGGAGGACCCGTCGAACGAGCAGAGCCAGATTCCCGCCGCCTATACCTATTTCGGGCAGTTCATCGATCACGACATCACCAAGACAGTTTTCGATCCGGCGATCCAGGCGCCGGGCGTGTCCGACATCATCGAGGCATCGACCTTCATCCCTCTTTCGCAGGGCGACGCGATCGCCAGGGTTAGCAACGTCCGCACGGCGATCCTCGACCTCGACAGTGTTTACGGCGGGTTGGCGCAGGATGCCACGCAAGAGAACGGCGAGATGGAGCTTGGCGACGTATCGCCGGCGCCGTTTGGCACGATCCGCACCGCGAGCAAGAAGCACGACCTGCCGCGGCGGCCACTGATTCCAAATCCGGCCACGGATGACGAAAAGGATCTGGATCGCCAGGCGCTGATCGGCGATCCGCGCAACGACGAGAACCTGCTGGTCGCCCAATTGCATGTCGGGATATTGCGCTCACACAACGAACTGATGCAGCGGGGCGCGGACGGCGCGTCGGCGAGAACCAAGATCCGGCGCCGGTATCAATGGGCCGTGTTGCACGATTTCCTGCCACGCGTCTGCGACGCAACCGTCGTCAAGGATGTCCTCGACAACGGACCAAAGCTCTGGAAGGTGGCAAGTGCCCAGGATCTGTTCATGCCGCTTGAATTTTCCACCGCGGCATATCGGTTTGGGCATTCGATGATCCGGGCCGATTACTCGCACAACTCGACCTTCAATCCCGATGGAATCCCGGCAACCTTCAACTTCCTCTTCACCTTCACCGCGCTGTCCGGCGATCTCCAACCGGGTCCCGGGCAGGACGGCGAGTTTCCGACATTGCCGGATAATTGGATCATCGAGTGGCCACGCTTCTTCGGCACCGACGCCAACAAGGCATCGATCAATCCGGCGCGCCGGATCGACGCCAACCTGACCCCAGAACTCGGCAGTTTGCGCGACGTCCAGGGCAACCCGATTGCCACCCTGATGGGAAAACTCGCGGCGCGGAACCTGCTTCGTGGCTATCTGCTGGGGCTGCCGACCGGGCAGGCGGTCGCCAACCGCATGGGCGTCCCGCCGCTCTCGCGCGACGTGATCAAGAGCGCAACTCCGTCCGGACTGAGCGCGACGATCGAAGCGGCGGGTCTCTTCGAGAGGACCCCGTTATGGTTCTATATCCTCGCTGAGGCAGGCGCCCCGAAACCAGGCGGACCTGACGGCCAGCATCTGGGCCCTGTTGGCAGCCGTATTGTGGCCGAGACACTTTTTAATCTTGCTAAGTTTGCGACCGACAGCGTGATCGCTTCCCCGCCGACCAAGGAAGAGTTGGCGACCGGCGAGTTCACGCTCAAAGGCCTTATCAAGATCGGCCAGGATCCCATGATGGCTCCGCTTGCATAGTAGCAGGCGGCCGTCGCTCTGAGCGGGGGAGGTGTTGATGCGCGCGGCTGCTCGGCTGCAGCCGCGCCTGTTGAGAGCAAGGGGCGATACGAATGCCGGAAATTGACAAGGCGATCATTACCAACCGCGCCGCCGTCGTTGCCAAGTATGGCGTCGCCGGCGCCGCTTCGGTCCGACAGACCATTGAGCGCCTGATTGCGGCTGACGCGGCGCGAGGTCTGACCTCCGTGGTCTTTGAGATCGACGATGCGGCTCAAATGGCGGCGGTGAACGGAAATGCAGTCATCAACGCCAGCGACGAGCGCGGCGCCAAGCAAGCGGTCGACGCGATCTACGTCCGCGAGACCCCGGATTATATCCTGCTGCTGGATGGTCCGGACGTGGTTCCGCATATCACGCTGAATCCAGTCGCCGGCATCACCGACGCCGATCAATCGATCGCAAGCGATTTGCCGTTCGCATGCGCCGCCGCCTTCGGCAAAAAGGCCCAGGCCTATCTCGGCGTGACGCGTGTGGTGGGCCGTCTGCCCGCAGCATTGGGCGAGACCGATCCTCAGCGACTGATCGAACTGATCGATCACAGCATCCGGCACACCGGCCGGCCGGGCGCCGATTACTCCCGCTATTTCTCGATCAGCACCGAAGTCTGGCAGCAATCGACCCAACTCAGCCTGTCGTCCCTTTTTGGCGATCACACGTCGCTGTTTCTGGCGCCCGCGCACGGTCATCCCGCGATCGATCCATCGCTCGCCCATCTGGTTCATTTCATCAATTGCCACGGGGCGACCGCAAATTCACGGTTCTACGGTGAGGGCGCCGGCCCACTACCGACCGCCATGGAAAGCCAGCTTTTGCAGGCCCAGGGCGTTACGGCCGGGACCGTGGTGGCGGCGGAGTGCTGTTATGGCGCGCAGCTCTACGACTATCGAATGGTGGGGGATCATCAGCCGATTTGCATGACGTATCTCGGCAAGGGAGCCGCGGCCTTCATGGGGTCCACCAACATTTCCTACGGTCCGCCCAAATCGAACGCGCAAGCGGACCTGATGACGCAATATTTTCTCGAGGAGATCCTGGCGGGCGCCTCGACCGGCCGCGCGATGTTGCAGGCCCGGCAACGCTTTGTGCAGACCCAGACCATGGCCAGCCCCGTCAATCTCAAAACCCTGGCGCAGTTCGTGCTTTATGGGGATCCTTCCTTGCATCCCGTGCTCGACGCAGAGCCTGCACGGAAGTCGGTATCGGGCCTTGTTGCAGCAGCCCCGGCAGAGCTGGCCGTGGACGCGGCGAGCCAGCGCAAATTCCGGCGGATCGCGCTCGCAACCGAGGGAAAGACGATCGCGTCGTCGGCCTCGATGCCGGGGAAGAAGATCGATCCAAAGGAAGGACTGGAGGTGCTCGACCGATTTCGTGATATCGCTGCCGGCAAAGGCTATAACGATCCGCCCGATGTCCTGTCCGTGACCGGAGGCGCACAGTTCAGGAGCACCGGCAAGACGATGGAGAACGAGCGGCGCGTGGTGATTGCCACGAAGGAAAAGGACGGCCCGAAGGCTGTTTCGGGCGAACAATTCCCCTCGTATGAGATCATTGTTGGTCATATATTGGGGAGCGGCATCATCGCCGTCGAAGAATGCGAAAGCCGGTAGTATGGAGCCTAAACAGGTCGAGCTCTCTGGCCAGGTGGTGCGGGAGCGTGTCGACGCCGGATCGAAGAGCGAGCGCGAGACCGTCGTTCTGAAAGCAGAGGACGGTGCGACCTATGTGCTGCGGCAGCGCGGGGGACCGGCGTATGGGGACAACAGTTTGGACTCTCTCGTGGGTTCCTCGATCACCACCAAAGCATTTAAGATTGACCAGACCCTGATCATGCAAGACTGGCACCTGAATAAATAGCCCTGCCTGCCCGCCGCAGGCCCGTTCCACGCGTGGATAGCGGGCCCTGGCCCGGCCAGCCCCTGCGGCAGGAAATCTTTCAGTAGATTCGCGACCGCCGCTTCCTCGCCCGGATTGACCTCCCAGAACGCGGTGACGACCAGGCTTTGGTTGGCGTTGTCGATTTGCTGCCGTGTTGTTCTCCTTTGAAAACATCAGCGCCGCTTCCGGCATCTGTCATTCATCCTAATCGGGATCACGACATCAATGCTTCGTCGTTCATCGAATTATCATATCAAAGCGGGATTTGGAACCGGCGCGAGGATCCATGCGTTTGGTCCGCGAGCGCTTCACCCGATATGGAACCAACGCATGGCGAAAAAGACCGTGCTCGCGATCGGCATCGAGCCTTCCTTTGTGAACTTCAGCGCATTTCCGGGGCTGACACCCGAACTCGTCAGGAATTTCATCGAGGCACAAATCGAAATACTGCGCGCGCTCGGCTACGACGCGGAGGGCTGTCTGATCGATCCCGGCGAAACCGCGGAGGCAGTGACCGTTGCTGGCATTCTTGTCGGCCTCGTTCGAAAGCCGGGTGAAATACCGCTTCAGGCGCGGCGCGGCGAAATCGACAAAGGCCCGCACCTTCGGCACCGACAAACGCCCCTGCGGCGCCAGCAAATGAACCGGCAGCGGCGGGTGTTCGTCCTTGCCGAGCAGCAGTTGCAGCCGGCCGTCGCGGATTTCGTCGGCGATGTGATAGGAAAACAGCCGCGTGACCCCGTGCCCTTCCGTCACGGAGGCGATCGCCGCGCGAACCGTGTTGACGACCAGCCGCGGCGCGAACTGGACCACCCGTGGAACCGAGGATCCCTTCAACGGCGGGAAGCTCCAGGAATCCAGCCCGAAATGGGTCATGGCGACAATCCGGTGCTTTGCCAGATCGGCCGGTTCGCGGATGACGGGATGCCGCGCCAGATATCCCGGTGACGCCGCGATCACGCGGCGAACTTCGCCGACACGGACTGCGACGAAATTCGAATCGGCGAGATGCGCGATGCGGAGCGCGACGTCGATGCCCTCGTCGATCAAGTTCACCGGCCGGTCGAGCAGAACGAGCCGCGCCGACACCGCCTGATATTCGTTCATGAAGGCTTCGAGAATCGATCTCAAAATGTCCTCGCCGGTGATGATGGGCGCGGTGAGGGTCAGCGTGCCGCGTGGCGCCGAGCGTTCGCTGCCGGCGACGAGATCGGCCTCCTCGAGCTCGACGAGAACGCGGCGGCACGCCGCGACGTAGCGCTCGCCGGCCTCGCTCAGCTTCAGCGAGCGCGTAGTGCGATGAAGCAGTTCAGCCCCGACATGGTTCTTGAGGAAGGCGATCGCGCGGCTCACGGCGGCCGGTGACCGGCGCAGGCGTCTGCCGGCACCGGCAAGGCTGCCCTCGTCGACGGCGGAGACAAAGACTTTCATCGCGTCGATGCGGTCCATTTGTTCTTCCGCCCAGGGGAACACTGGCCGTCCGGTCATAGGCATTCTTCCGCAGATCGGCAAGGTGGGTAACCGGCTGACGAAATGTAGCTCCGGTGCCGACCTCGGTTGCGGTGCGCAACGGCGATTGACATTCCGATCCCAGGTCGCAAATGATTGGGCCCACAATCAAGCGGCGAAGCGCTCATGCCAAACATACGATCTGCCGTTTCAGGGACCGCGCTCGGCATGCTCGCTCTGGCGGCCCTGATCTGCGGCCCCGCAGCATTTGCTCAAGCGGCAGCAGAAGGCGTCTGGCCAACCCGGCAATGGCAAACATCCACGCCTGAAGAGCAGGGCATGGATTCGATGGCGCTCGTCAATCTGCTCGATTTCGGAAAAACTCGCAGCCTCGACAGCCTCCTGCTGGTTCGGCATGGACGTATCGTGCTGGATGCCTATTACGCGCCCTATACATCAGACATTCCGCACCGGATAAACTCTTCGACCAAGGCGGTCGTCGGGACGCTGGCGGCGATTGCCCACAAGGATGGTCTGCTTGATAGCTTCGACCATCCGGTGCTGGATTTCTTTGGCGATCGCAGCGTCGCAGATGCCGACGACAGAAAGAAAGCCATCACGGTTCAGCACCTGTTGGATATGACATCGGGAATCGACTGGAAGGAGCCGCTGGACGGGCGTCCGGAGTCGGTCATCGAAATGAGCCGCCAGCGGGACTGGATCAAATTCATTCTCGATCGTCCGATGTCGAGCGCGCCGGGAGAGGCCTTCAACTACAACAGCGGCGGCACGCACCTATTGTCCGGCATCATCACCAAGCTCACCGGCATGAGCGCGGCGGACTATGCGAAGGCCAAGCTGTTCGGTCCGCTCGGCATCACCGTCTCGAACTGGTGGCGCGATCCCCAGGGTAACTCGACCGGCGGATATGGTCTGGCCTTGCTGCCGCGCGACATGGCGAAGATTGGCTATCTGTATTTGCGCAACGGCCAATGGGAGGACAAATCGCTGCTCCCGCCGGGCTGGATCGACAAGGTGAGCCACGCCACCGTGAACATGAATATGCCGAGATCGCCTGAACTGCGGTACTCCAATTTGTTCTGGGCGCTTCCCGACAAGCACGTCTACATGGCGAACGGATACCATTGCCAGCTCATCATGGTTTTCCCCCGGCTTGATATCGTCGCGGTGACGACGGCCAGGGACTTTTGTCCGTTAGGCAGGCTGGCTGATCTGATTTCTGGCGCCGTCAAATCCGAAACGGCATTGCCCCCTGACACCACCGCCTCGAATCGGCTCGCGGACAAGATTCGCGAGATATCGACCGAGAAGGCGACGGAAACTGGCGAAACGCCGGGGACCGCAGCCGCGGTCTCGGGACGCTCCTACAAGTTTTCGGCCAATGCGCTGAACGTGAAATCGATATCGCTGATCCTCACTCATCCGAGCCCGCACTACGACCTCGAGTTATACGCATCCGATCCGAGCCAGCCGTCACGCCGGTTTATCGGTCCGATTGGACTTGATGGTCTGTATCGCAAGGCAGACTCGATCGCCGGCGGCGTATTTGCGACCAAGGGGAAGTGGTTGAACGGCTCCACGTTTGAGATTGAGCGGCAGGCGGTGGGGATGGACGAGCTACAAAAGTGGACCCTGTCGTTCGACGGCGACAGGCTTCACCTTCGTGGCAAGGACAGGGCCGGCCGCGAAGTTTCCGCCGATGGCGAAGCCGGCGGTTAGTCGGCGAAAAGCCGTTTGTGCGGCACGCGCTTCGCCCAAGGCTCGATCTGGCCAGGTAGAAACTATTCGGCAGCGCTGATCGCGATGACGATCGCATCCGACGGGACGCCGCTGACCTGCAGCGTGAATGGGGTGGCACCAAGCTCCAGGCGCAGGCTCTTGCGCAATCCCGGGCAATCGCTTCGCCCGGTGCTGCCGACGGAGCGCGCGTAGCGTCCGTCCTGGACGATGTCGATCCACGCGTCTTCAGAGAGGGTCACCTGATAGATGCCCGGCCGTTCAGTCGCCGGAAATCGAACGGAGCCGCCGAACCACTTTTCGATCCGCGGCTTCCTCTCAGGAGGCAGTTCGAATGCTGCCTCACCGGCCGGCTGCAGACGAATCGCAATGGCGGCCTTCGGAAATGCGGCGAGCGTTACACCGGACGCGACGCTCGTTTTGTCGGATGCCGCAAACCATGCCCGCTCGCGCGCCAGCGACCACGCGAATTTTTCGCAGCCGTCGTCGGCCGCGGCCGCGGGTGCAACCAGAGCAAGGAGCGTGATGCCGAGCAGGCCGATACGGCGCATCCTCAATCCATCCGCTATGGTGCCGCACCCGGCGCCGCAAATCCGTGCTTTGCGAGCAGTTGCTGGCCCTCGGTCGAAAGAATGAACAGCGCAAATTTGTAGGCAGGCGCCGACGCGTCGTTGATCACGGTCAGTCCGTAATCGGCGCCGACCGCCAGCGCGTCGGGAAGGCCGACGATCTGCTGCTGCGGATTTTCCTTCTGCGCGGCCAGCGCGCCGGTGCAATAGGTCAGGAAGATGTCGGCGGCGCCCTGTGCGAGCAAATTGCCATAGATCGTGCGGTCCGGAGGTGCCGGAGGGCTGGTCGGGCCACCGGTGAGCTGCAGCGCTTTCTTGTCGAGCAGGGCGTAGGCGCCGGGTTTGATCTTGTCGGCCTTGCGAAACACCTCCCAGGCATAGTCGCCTGACGGGTCCGCGCGCGGCGTCGAGGTGCCAAGCTTGATCTCGGCGTCGAGCATCCGGTCGAGCAGCGTCGCGGGCTCGATCGCGAGACCCGGCCTCACCAGCGCGCAGAGCTTGTTGCGTGCGAACAGCACCACCGGGCCGCTGCGTTTGGCGAGCGCCAATGCGCGCGGGTGCTCCATGTTGGCGGAAGCGAACACCTCAGCCTTGGCGCCGCCGGCGATCTCGTCCTTCAGCAAACCGGATGCGCCGAACTTTGCCTTTACCTTGGTCCCGGTTGCAGCCTCGAAACTGGCCGCAACGTCGCTCAGCGCGCCGCGCAGGCTGCCGGCGGCATGAAGCAGCACCAGATCTTCCGCAATGGCTGGTGCTGACATCAACGCGAGAACCGCAAGGCTTGCAAAAAAGCGAATGCGCATCAGGCGCCCGGATCGCTGGCATTGGGATAGAACAGCTGCTCGCCGTTGATCTTGAAATCGGCGATCGCCTTCTGGCCCTCGGACGAAACCAGCCAGTCGATGAATTGCTGGCCGAAATCCTTCTTGACGTTCGGATGCTTCGCCGGGTTCACCAGCATGACGCCATACTGGTTGAACAGCCGCTTGTCGCCTTCGACCTCGATGACGAGTTCGCCCTTGTTCTTGAACGAAAGCCAGGTGGCGCGATCGGTCAGCACATAGGCGTTTGAAGCCGCCGCGGTGTTGAGCGCGGCGCCCATGCCCTGGCCGATCTCCTTGTACCAGGGGCCTTTGTCCGTCGCGATGTCGATGCCGGCGACCTTCCAGAGATTGAGCTCGGCCTGGTGCGTGCCGGACTTGTCGCCGCGCGAAATGAAGTCGATGCCCTTGTCCTTGAGCGTCTTGAACGCGGCGACGATGTCCTTTGACCCCTTGATGCCTGCAGGATCGCTTTTCGGGCCGACCAGGACGAAGTCGTTGTACATGACAGGGTAACGCTTGACGCCAAAGCCTTCGCTGAGGAATTTTTCTTCCGCCGCCTTGGCGTGGACGAACAGCACGTCGGCGTCGCCGCGGCGGCCGGTATCGATCGCCTGGCCGGTGCCCTGTGCAACCACTTTCACGTCGATGCCCGTCTTGGCCTTGAACATCGGCAATAGGTGACCGAACAGGCCGGAATCCTGCGTCGAGGTGGTCGACGCCACCAGGATCGATTTGTCCTGCGCGAAAGCGGAGCCAGCGAAAACGGCGCTGACGGCGATCGCCATCAGCAAGCGGCGAGTAAACATGTCATGTCCTCCAAAAGATCAGTCAAACGAGCAGTTCGCCGGCGAGGAACGTTTTCGCTTCGCCGGTTTGCGGTGTGTTGAAGAACGATGCGGCCGGACCAGTTTCGATCAGGCGGCCGCGGTGAAGCATCACGATGTCGCCCGCCAGCCGCCGGGCTTCGCCGAGGTCATGGGTCGCCATGACTATCTTGATGCCGCGCTGGCTCACCGCCTGGACGATGTCCTCGATCGCCTTGGTGGCGGCGGGATCGAGGCTCGCGGTCGGCTCGTCCAGCAAGAGTATGGCGGGATCGCGGGCGAGCGCGCGCGCCAGCGCAAGCCGCTGCTGTTCGCCGCCCGACAGCCGCCGCGCGGGACGATCGGCCAGTTGTCCGAGGCCGACCAGTGCCAGCAGCTCATCGATCCGGCTTTGCTGCTCCGTCCGTCCGACGCCCGAGGCGCGCAGGGCGTAGCGGATATTGCCGCTTGCGCTACGCCGCAGCATGGCCGGGCGCTGCAGCACGATGGCACGCCGCGTCGGCGGGACATCTTCCCGACCGCCCCACGTCACGCGCCCCTGTGATGGCCGCACCAGTCCCATCGCCGTGCGCAGCAGCGTGCTCTTCCCGGAGCCGTTCGGGCCGATCAGGATGGTCGGCGTCCCCGGGTTCAGCGTGAGGCTGATGCCATCGAGGATCGTCACCGCCCCGGCGGTGACGGTGACGTTCTCGAAGCTGATTGGCAGATCGGAAACTGGCGCGCGCATGGTCACCCCGCCATTCGCTCGCCCGCGCGGCGGGCGGTCCAGGCGAGCGCGTTGACCGCGATCACGATCACGATCAGCACTATGCCGAGTCCGACGGCCAGCGGCAGGTCGCCCTTGGACGTTTCCAGCGCGATTGCGGTCGTCATGGTGCGGGTGAAGCCGTCGATATTGCCGCCGACAATGATGATGGCGCCGACCTCGGCTGCTGCCCGGCCAAACCCGGCAAGCAATGCGGTGACGAGACTGAAGCGCGCATCCCAGATCAGCGTTGCTACCCGGCCGACCGGGCCGACATTCATCGCGTTGAGTTCGTCGCGGTATTCGAGCCACAGATCTTCGATGGTCTGGCGCGTGAGGGCCGCGATGATCGGGGCCACCAGCACCGTTTGTGCGATGATCATCGCCTTCGGCGTGAACAGCAGGCCCCATGAGCCGAGCGGACCCGCACGCGACAGCGCCAGGAAAACCGCCAGCCCGACCACCACCGGCGGCAGGCCCATCAGCGCGTTGAGCACGACGATGACGGCCTGACGGCCGGGAAACTGGATCAGCGCCAGCGCGGCGCCGAACGGGATCCCAATAAGGGCGGCAAGGACGACGGCGGAAAGGCTCACGATCAGCGATAGCCGCACGATGGCCAGCAACGCCGGGTCACCGGTCAGCACGAGCTGAAGTGCAGAAGCATCACCAATCATCCCAAATCCATCCTTTGCGCATCTTGTGCAGAAGCCGCGATTATGGTCAAACTTCGTAATAGATTCATATACATGCATGTTCATGCTGGTTCGTAATGGCCGATCTACTCACCACTGACGAGGCCGCGACCTACCTGCGGCTGTCCGAACGCAAGCTCTATGAACTGGTCGCGCAGGGCGCGGTGCCGTGCACCAAGGTGACCGGCCGATGGCTGTTTCCGCGCGCGGCCCTCGACCGCTGGGTGACGGCTGGCCTGATCGCGCCTGCCGCGCTCAGCCACGTCGCTGCGCCCCCGATCGTTGGCGGCAGTCATGATCCCCTGCTGGAATGGGCGCTGCGCGAGAGCCGCTGCGGCCTCGCGAGCCTGCCGGAAGGAAGCGAAGAAGGATTGCGGCGGCTGACCCGCGGCGAGGTGATGGCCGCGGCGATTCATTTGCACGCCCAGGGAAATGGTGAGGATGATGAGCAGGTCAACATCGCAACCGTTGCCGGCGCGCCAGGATTGCACGATGCCGTCGTGATTTCGTTTGCACGGCGTGAGCAAGGCATCCTGGTCGCACCAGGCAATCCACTCGGGCTGAGCGACATCGCCTCGGTCGCGCGGTCCGGCGCGCGGATGGCGCAGCGTCCGCTCGGCGCCGGCGCGCAATTGCTGTTGCTCGCCTTGCTGGCCCGCGCCGGCCTTGCAGCGCATGATCTCACTTTGTTGAAGCCGGCTTGCCCGACCGGAACCGACGTCGCGCAGGCGGTGCGCTCCGGCCGCGCCGATTGCGGGATCGCAACAAGGTCGGTCGCGCTGGCCGCCGCGCTCGAATTCCTGCCGCTGACATGGGAGAATTTTGATCTCGTGCTGCGGCAGCGCGATTACTTCCTGCCCGGGCCGCAGCGCCTGTTCGGCTTCCTGCGGTCGGCGGCGTTCCGCGAGCATGCGACAGAACTTGCCGGCTACGACATCGACCGTGTCGGCGAAGTTCTGCTGGTGAATTAGGCCGTGGACTCATAAATCGAGTTTCACTAGCGCGGCGTAAGCGAAAGCATCTCTCGATTTATGGTGTGGAGAGAATGCTATGTGATCCGGATAAACTTCGCCTCGCCGAACCAGTCGGACCAACAAAGCCCGTCGATTTCATTCTCGGCAGCACGAAACCGGACCTGAGCGCGTTCACCCCGCGGTACCTCTGCGGCTGCTATTGCCGGCCAAGCCATGGCATCGCGATCACCCTGGTATTCCAAGCTCAAATCGGAATAGCGAACCAGCGGCCCGTCAAAGCCAGACAATCCATCGATCCGAAACCACAGATGATCGTTTCTCGGCTCGATATGCAGAGAACCAAAACCTTCGTGCTGGTAGTTGCCAATGAAGTCGTCCAGCCTCCAACGAGATGTGGAAACCGGCTCCTCGAATCTTTCCTTGTCGAAGCGGGCGATACGCTCGTTCAACTCGCCTTTTGCCATTTCGTCAAAATGCGCGATCCAGTCGGTAACGGCTTCTCCACGTATGGCTTGAATTATACGATTGGTGATCGCGAATTGAGCGAAGCCGGAACCGAGATTGGTCGTGACGAATATGCCGAGGCCACCCGCCAGATCACACCAGATGTTGGTGCGAAATCCACGAACGGCTCCGTCGTGCTGGATGCGCCGGTTGCGAACATGCCAGCCAAAGCCATATCCGTCGTTCGCAGCTTGATCTCTGCGCGCAACCTGCAAAAGGTGCGTTTCCCGTAGCTGTTGCGGAGAAACGAGCCGGGTGTCTTGGCGCGTCCCCTCATCAAGGTGAAACGCGAGCCATCTGGCTGCATCGCGCGCGCTCATAGCCTGGCCAATCGCTCCCGACAGGTTGTCCGTGGACATGGGCGGGACCACCTGAACCTTGCCGGCGACCTTGTAGTGCGGGGCCGCAACATTGCTGGTTGCCGTGCTCTGCACTTCGGAGACGGTGCTGGGCGTCACCCCAAGTGGCCTCCGAAGGTATTCGTCCATCACATGATCAAAGGGATGGCCAGCCGTCAGCGCCATGGCCTCGGCGGCAGCGGCGTAACCGACATTGCAGTAGGTGAACTGATCGCGAAAGCCGGCGATCGGCTGGATGTAGCGGGCCTGATGCAACAGCTCTGCACGGCTCAGGTCGGACCCATATTCTCCAACGCTTGCGCGCGACAATCCTGTCCGATTGGCCAACAAATCTCGGAGCGTTACGCGGTCGCTGATCCAGGGGTCATACAACTGGAATGATGGCAGATACTTCCGGATTGGATCGTCCCAATCGATCTTACCGGCATCTACCAATGCTGCGGCCAACCCGGAAGTGAAAGCCTTTGAACATGATCCGATCGCAAAGGTCGTATCGACATCCGCGGGAGCGGAACTGGTGACGCTACTTACGCCGTAGGCATGCACGTGCAGTGGCCCATCGCGCCGCACTATCGCTACCGCGACGCCAGGTACCTCCCAACGCTCTCTCACTTCCGCAACGAAGGCATCGACGTGTGAAGACAGTGAACTCAATTGGCAAACCTCCGAATGTCGGCATGACAAGATTTACATAACGACCGGTTATCGCACCGCCTGGCACTTCTCGAAGTGATGGCTACCCAGACTTCCCTTCCAGGTTAGTTCCTGCCGGGCCGTGCCCAATGCTCCCTTGTCAGCATCAGGCGCATCAGTTCGGCCTGACGCGTCGTGCCGGTTTTCGCAAAGATGCGATGAAGATGGGTCCGCGCCGTCGCAATCTTGATACCGAGCCGGCCCGCGGCGGTCTGAAGGCTGCTGCCCCCGGTCAATTCGCGGATGAGGCCGACTTCCGCCGGGGTAAGCCCGAACTTCTTCTGCAATTGCTTGTCGTCGGGCAACACCACTTTGTCCGGATCGGTGACGAAGATGATCGCCGCCCGGTTATATCTCGCGATTGCCTCGATCTCGGATCGGAGGGGAATGACGAGCAGCGACAACGCGCTCTTGAACTCGCCTCGCGAAATCGACACCGAGTCCCGTGCGTCATCCTCGCCAGTCTGTGCGCTGGCCGCAATCGCCAGATGCAGGCCGGCGGTCTCTGCCGAGGAGGCGCCGCAAAGCACGCCGTCGTCGAGGCGCAGGCCATCGGCGAACGCGCTGTCGCAGGCCCGGTTGGCAAACAGGACGCGCGCCCGGGAGTCGACGACAAGCACGCCCTGACCGATGCTGTCGAGCGCGGCGAACGAATAATGGCGATCGAGCGCCAGGGCTTGCAGGCGATGGTTGAGCTGCACCGCCCGTTTCAAATGCGGCGCAATCGCCTCATAAAGCTTCAGCTGCTCCGGCCCAAATTCGTCTCTGCCGGGAACGACGAACTCGACGCGCCAGTCGTCGTCGGCCAGCAGGGTTGCTCCCATCACCGAGAGATACCCTTGCGGCCGCGACCATTCGTTGAAGAACGGGCTGGAACGCAGCGTCTCCTTTGGCAGCACCATGCGGTCGGTGACGATAGTTCCGACCGGCAGGCTCGCCGCCCGCTGCCAGAACAGATTCAGCGGGTGGTAGTACGCGCCATAGCTTTGCAGGAACGCCGGATCGGTGCGGGGAGCCACCAGCCACGGGACGTCCCGCTGCGAGACCGCACTGAGCGAGGCATCGCCGGCGCCAAACGCATCGGCGATGGTCTGCAGCACCACGGGCCAGCGGTCGATGTCCGCCGCCGCGCCATAGATCTGGTCGATCAGGGCGAGCAACTCGTCCTGGTTCATCGGCCCCCCGTGCCGCCATGGCGGCGGTCGCAATCGGACCAAAGCTTAGAGCCTGCAAGACGGCTGGCAAGGGCCCGCATCACAATTTGGCTGGATGCCGGAAATGAGATTTCGGCCGTTCGTGACGATCATACTCGATCACGATTCTGCGTTTCGCGCCCGCTTGGCGGATTGAACGATGATGTGCAATGTTCGGTCGGCGCAGCTTGAGTAACGGGCGAGACACGTAAGGCGTTGCATCGAGAAAATCATCCGGAGTGTTTTCGGTCGTGGGCAGCAGCGGTCTCTTGTCGATCGACCTCGGTCTTCGTGGCGCGGCGGCGGGGTTAGCGTTGCTGATCGCGGCTGTGGGGCTGCGGGATCTCCGTGACAGCACGGTCGCACGCCTCGGCGCGGCGGTCGCGATCAGCGCCGCCGCTTCCGCAATCTGTTCGGCGCCGAATTTTCCGCGGCCCTGGCAATGGTGGGGTCTGTTTCTGCTGGCGTTGGCGGCCGGCAGCTCGGTCTTGTTCTGGCTTTGGGCGCGTGCGGCCTTCGATGACGACTTCGTGCTGCGGCGCTGGCATGGCGCCCTGTGGGTCGCGATGGCCGGCACCGAAGTGCTCGTCGCCGGCGGGGCCATCGAGTGGCCCATGCCCGGACAGGCGCTCGACCGTGCGGTGCAGGTCGCGTCTCTTGGCCTGGCTCTGTTGGCCGTGGCGCAGACGCTTGCGACATGGCCAGCGGACATGGTGGAGGGACGGCGGCGGCAGCGGCTGGTGGTCCTGATCGGGGCGTCGGTCTATATCGCCATTGTGACATTACTGAACATTTTTCCGTCGCCATTGGCTTCCGGTGCGTCGATAGCGAGCGTCGGTAAAGCTTTCGGCCTCTGCGTGCTGATGGGCCTCTATGGCTGGTTTCTGTTACGGGCGGTCGGAATGCCGGAAGGCCCCCGGCCTCTCCCGGCGACGGGTATCCTCGGCGATATCAACGCCGTCGCATCTGACGCGGAGGACAAACCTCCCGTCGTCGAGCCGGCCTTGTTGCGCCGGCTGCAGCAACTGATGATGGTCGATCGCGCCTATCGGCGCGAGGGGTTGACCATTGGCGTGCTGTCCGCCGAGCTTGCCGTGCCGGAATACCGCCTGCGGCAGCTCATCAATGAAGGCATGGGTCACCGCAACTTCAATGCGTTCCTCAACCGCTACCGGATCGAGGAAGCCAAGGCGGCGCTGGCCGACCCCGGACAAAAGGAAGTACCGGTCTTGACGATCGCGATGGACACCGGCTTCCAGTCGATCGGGCCATTCAATCGGGCCTTCAAGGCCGCCACCGACCTGACCCCAACCGAATTCCGGCATCTTGCCATGGCGCGAAATGCATTGATCCCGTTGAATGCGGGCGCCAGTTCAGCAATCGGCAAGCCGGACTGAGGAATCGGCTAACCGCATTTCAGGATTTGGCGAGAAGGAACCAAAACGATCGGGCAGGCTCTCCGGGCGAAGTATGGGAATCCCGGTTTGGGATCGTCTGAAAGGCTCCCCAATGAAAATCATCCAGGCATCCTGCGTGGCCGCGCTCACACTCTGTCTGGTGGGTACGGCGCTTGCTGACGATCTGCAGACCGTCGGCGATCCCGACGCTACAGGCTTTTCGGCGCGGCGACTGGCGCGCATGACCTCCTGGTTTGAGGCGCAGACCAAGAATGGCGATCCCTCCGGTTTTGTCGTGGCGATCGCCCGCGGCGGCAAGCTCGCCTATCTGCAGCCCACCGGCTTTGCGGACCACGACAGGAAAATTCCGATGCGGCCGGATTCGATCTTCCGCATCGGCTCGATGTCCAAGCAGATCACCAGCGTCGCCACCATGATCCTGGTCGATGACGGCAAGCTCGAGCTTGATGCTCCCGTGGCGCAATATTTGCCGGAGCTGAGGGATATGCAGGTCGTCAAGAAGGATCCGGCGACCGGAGATGCAACCATGATCGAGCTTGAACCGGCCAGGCGGGCGATGACCATCCGCGATCTCCTGCGCAACACGTCCGGCCTTGTCTATGCAAGCCCCGACTATGCCGATCCCGGATTTGGCAATGCGGCGATACATGCGCTTTACGGCATCAAGGCGCCGATGCGGCGCGACAAGACGATCGCACCCTTTGTCGCGAGTATCGGCACTCTTCCGCTTGTGCACCAGCCGGGCGAAGTCTGGGAATATTCTTTGGGATATGATGTTCTCGGCCGTGTCATCGAAGTCGTGTCGGGCCAGCCATTCGACCAGTTTCTGCAAAGCCGCCTGTTCGCGCCGCTCCATATGGTCGATACCGGCTTCCACGTGCCGGAAGATAAACTCTCCCGCCTCGTCGCCCTGCCGGGCGCGCAGCCCGCACCCCTGACGGATGGCGACGTCGGCAAGCCGCAAACGTTCTTCTCGGGTGGTGGCGGGATCGTTTCGACGGTGCCGGACTTCCTGCGCTTCTGCCAGATGCTGCTCAATGGCGGCGAGCTCGACGGCGCGCGTATCCTGAAGCCCGAAACGGTCCGGCTGATGACGACAAATTCGCTGCCACCGGACATTCACCTCGCGGGGCACGAAGCCGGTCCAGCGTTTGGGACGGGGTGGGGGCACGGTTTCGCGGTTCGCACCAACCCGGATTTCAGTTGGATTCCGGGCGCGGTCGGCAGCTACAACTGGCAGGGAAGCTGGGGTACGTTTTTCTCGGTCGACCCGGCCCAGAAGCTGATCCTTGTCATGATGATGCAGCGACGGCAGTACAGTCTAAACGGATTCTATTTCAACGCGATCCGCCGTCTGCCCTATGCGGCGTTGAAGGTTCCGGAAGTTTCCGCACCCACCGCGTCAACGCAATTGAATCCGCGCGAGCTTACGGAATATGCCGGCCGCTACGACTTCGGCGGATCCGCAAGTTCATTGGACAAACAGACCTCGCTTCTCGTCGATGGCTACGGCTGGACCGGTCTTGAGTCCGTTGTCGCTGAGACGGATGGCCTGAGGGTGATCAAACCGGCCAATGGGGGCCCCGCTGCGAGAGCCGGCGTGGTGGCGGGAGATCTCATCACCGCGATCGACGACCGGTCGATCAAGGGCCTGGCCCTGGAAGCAGCTTTTCGACGGATTTCGGGTCCGTTCAACGCCCCGATCAAGCTCAAGATCATCCGTCAGAAAGAGACCGATCCACTCGTGATCGCCTTTGCCCGGGAGGCGGCGTCGTCGCACAGTGTCGAGCTCCAGGTCCGTGTCGCCGGCGGCAAGCTTGTGGTTGAAGCGACCGGCACCTGGTCGATCCTTGATTTCGACAAGGGCCATGCGACGCCGGTGGCGGTCCGTTCAAAGGATGAATTCCAGGTCGAGAGTGGCGATCATACGCGGATCGCCTTCGTCAGAGACGCCGCCGGCAAAGTTAGCGGCGCGGTTCTCAATCCGGGACCATGGGAGCAACGCGGCGCGCCCGCCCAATAGGGTCACACTGCGAGCTGACGACATGACGCATCGCCGCGAGCTTGCGGGCTCAGATCAGCCGCATCCCCTTCAAGCTCGAGTGTCCGTTCTTGCCCACGATGATGTGGTCGTGCACGGAGATGCCGAGCGGGGCGGCGATGTCGACGATTGCCTTGGTCATCTGGATGTCCGCCTGCGAGGGTGTCGGATCGCCGGAGGGGTGGTTGTGCACCAGGATCAGCGCGGTCGCGGATAATTCCAGCGCGCGCTTGATCACCTCGCGCGGATAGACCGGGGTGTGGTCGACGGTGCCGGTCTGCTGCACCTCGTCCGCAATCAGCTGGTTGCGTTTGTCGAGGAACAGCAGGCGAAACTGTTCCTTGTCGGCGAATGCCATGCTGCTGCGGCAATAGCCGATCACGTCGTTCCAGGACGACAGCGCGATGCTGCGCTTGATCTCGCCTTTTGCCACCCGGCTCGCGGCGGCCGCGAGCAGCTTGATCTGGTGGACAGACGCATCGCCGATCCCCTCGACTTCGCGCAGCCGCGCTTCCGGCGCGTGGACGACTTCGGCAAAGGAGCCGAACTTCTTCAGCAGCAATTTGGCCAGCGGCTTGGTGTCGCGCCGGGGCAGGGCGGGGAATAGCGCCATCTCCAGCAGCTCATAATCGCTGAGCGCGTCCGGCCCGGCGCTGTAGAAGCGCTCGCGCAGCCGCTCGCGATGGCCGTGGTAATGCGGCGTTTCGTCGGGTTCGGGATTTGGGTCACGCGGCTTGGCGGGCATCGGCGTCAAGCATGCCGTGCCGGCCAGCTTTTGCAACTCTGAAGTGCGGGGCGGCGGCGGATTTCGGATAGAGAAAAGGCGCCGCACGACATGCGGCGCCTTTCATTTTTTTCGGACCAGCCCGCGATCAGGCCTTCACGGCCGCGAACGCATAGCCATTGCCATCCTTCGACAGGGTGCCGACATTCGGGAAGCCGAAATGATAGCCGGCGATCATGCCCTTTTCGGCAATGACGCGATCGAAGAAAGCGCGGCGCGTGGCTTCCGCTTTCGGCCCGTCTGCATCGAAGCTGGAGAACCAGCCGGGATTCCTGACGAACAGCTGGTGCATGCCGGTGACGTCGCTCTGGATATAGAGCTGCTGTCCGCCGGATGCCACCAGGAACGACATGTGTCCGACGGTGTGACCAGGCGTGGCGATCGCCTTGACGCCGGGCGCGAGGTCGGCGCCGTCGTTGTATTGCTTGACGTTCTTCCAGGTCGGGAACGTCGCCTGGATGCGCTTGACCATCGGACGGTTGGCTTCCGGCACCTTCTCCACCAGCGCCGGATCGGTCCAGTACTTGAACTCGACCTCGGGCATCATGATTTCCGCGTTCGGGAACACCGGCGCGCTCGTCTCCTTCACCCACAGGCCGGAGATGTGGTCGCCATGGAAATGCGAGATCACGACGGTGGAGACGGTCGCGGGATCGAGGCCGGCGGCCTTCATGTTGTCGGCGAGCTTGCCGACCGTGGCCGGACCGTTGCCGCCAAAGCCGGTATCGAACAGCACGACCTTGCCGCCGGTCCGGATCGCCGTGACGGTAAAGGGGTTGTCGATCTTGTCAGGCCCGATGCCGGCCGCGCTCAGCGCCTTCTTGACGTCGTCGAGCGAGGCATTCTTGACCATGGCTTCGGTGACGGTGCGCTCGACGGAGCCCTCATGCAGGCTGAACACCTCGATATCCCCGACCTTGTATTTGAGGCTGTCCGCGGCGCGCTGCGCGTGCGCCGCATCGATGAACGAAACCGGTCCCTTGAGGCCGAAAACGAGCGCGGCCCCCGTGCTCCCGAGAATCAGATCGCGACGTGAAATCTCGAACATTGTTCTTGCTCCCTTGGTTGATCGCCCGTCGGAGGCTCGACCGAGAGCGTCCGCGTGAGTTCTACACCGTCGCGCGCGGCGTATTCCGCAGGGATTCAAGTTAAAGGACCGGCATCTTGCCGCAGGATATTGAGAACGATTTGCAACTGGGATTTTGGCCATCGTCCTCATGGCATCGGCATCCAGAATTTCGTGCTGTTGCAATCATCAATTGCCGCAACGGCAGGAAATCAGTTGGCCGGGGTTTCCATCCACCCGATGATCTCCCCGACCTGATGCAGGTCGATGGCCACGCCGATGCAAAGCGCCGCAATCTCCGGCGTCGGCGCTACCACATCCGGCACCATGATCACCATGGCGCCGGTGGCGTGTGCCGCGCGAACGCCGTTGAAGGAATCTTCGAGGACCAGGCAATCGCGAGGCTCGAACCCCAGCGCCGACATCGCCTTCAGGTGAACGTCCGGGTGCGGCTTGCCGCGGGCCGCGTCGTCTCGCGCGGCGACGCTGCGGAAGAAGTGTTCGACCTCGCAGTGGTTCAGATGATGAAGCGCTTCCTTCCGCGTCATCGAGGTCCCGACCGCCATTGGCATTTCTGCCCTTGCCAGTGCTTCCAGCAATTCTGATGCGCCGGCCTTCAAGGGAACGCCGGCATCCAGGATCGGACCAAGCCGTGCCGAGACTGCGGCCATATAGGCAGGGAGCGGAAATGCCGTGCCATGATCGGTGCGAAGCTGCGCTTCCAGCTCAAGGCCGAGCAGCCCGACCAGCGACAGCACATCGTCTTTCGAGACGACGTGTCCGACATCATGGCCGGCCTCGACCATGGCGCTGACATAGGCGGGAATAGTGTCGATCAGCAGGCCGTCCATATCGAAGACGACGGCCTTGGGCTTGCGGGGCAGGGTTACGCGCCGGTCCAATTACGCCTTGGCCAGCGGCTTCTCGGCGTGGCGCTGCGACAGCGTGAAGATTTCGACGCCATCAGCGGTCACGCCGACCGAATGCTCGAACTGCGCCGACAGCGAGCGGTCGCGCGTCACCGCGGTCCAGCCGTCGGACAGGATCTTCACATGCGGCTTGCCGAGATTGATCATCGGCTCGATGGTGAAGAACATGCCGGGCTTCAGCGCCACGCCTTCGCCGGGCCGGCCGATATGGATGATGTTCGGCTCGTCGTGGAACATGCGTCCCAAACCGTGGCCGCAGAAATCGCGCACCACGCTCATGCCTTGCGGTTCCACAAAGCTCTGGATGGCGTGGCCGATGTCGCCGGTGGTGGCGCCGGGTTTTACGGCGGCGATGCCGCGCATCATCGCCTCATAGGTGACCTCGATCAGCCGCTCGGCCTTGCGGGCGATCGGGCCGATCACATACATGCGGCTGGAATCGCCGTACCAGCCGTCGACGATGAAGGTGACGTCGATATTGACGATGTCGCCTTCCTTCAGCGCGCGATCGCCGGGCATGCCGTGGCAGACCACGTGATTGATCGAGGTGCAGGTCGAATAGCGGTAGCCGCGATACATCAGCGTTGCCGGGTAGGCGCCGTGGCTGAAAGCGAAATCGCGGACGAATTCGTCGATCCGCGAGGTGGGAATGCCTTCCTTGACGATGTCGGTGAGCTCGTCGAGGCATTTGGCGACCAGGGCGCCCGCCTTGCGCATGCCGGCGAAACCGCTCGCGCCATGCAGCTTGATCTGTCCGGTCTTTCGCAAGGAGGTATCTGTTGCTTCGATATAGCTCATGGGCGGGTCATGCTTCGGAATTGAGGGCGTTAAAGGCTGATTTGCCGCCTAATTTAATGATCGCAGCTAGCAGTGCAAGCCAAGGTTGGTGGGCTGGGGGGCATCTAAACGCTTGATTTCAGCTGGAAACCTCAACCACGGATTCGACCGGCAGCGCGCCGCCCCGGACCCGGATTTCACGCACCGGATAGGGAACCCGGATGCCCTCCCGTTTGAAGGCGTCCCACAGCGTCAGCATCACGTCGCTCTTCACGGTGTCCATGCCGTCGGGGTCTGATATCCAGAAGGTCAGGGAGAATTTCATCCCGGCCTCGGCGAATTCGGTCAGGATGCAGTTCGGCGGCTTGTTCTTGATGGCGCGGGGCGCGGCCGCGGCGATCTCGACGGCCAGCTTGCAGACCAGCCGCGGATCGGCGTCGTAATTGGTGCCGAACAGCACCTTCACCAGCGTGTTCTTGTCGGTATAGGTCCAGTTCACCACCTTCTGGGTCACCAGATCCTCGTTCGGGATCAGGAATTCGCGGCCGTCGCCGGCGGCGACCGAAATGTAGCGCGTCTTCATCGCGCTGATGCGGCCCGAACTGTCGCCGATGGTGACGAGATCGCCGGGTTTTACGGATTTGTCCGCCAGCAGGATGATACCCGAGATGAAGTTGGCGACGATCTTCTGCAGGCCGATACCGATACCGACGCCGACCGCACCGGAGAATACCGCGAGCGCGGACAAATTGATGCCGACGGCGCTGAGCGCGATGATGATCGCCAGCACCATCAGGCCCATGCGGATCATCTTCACCAGCAGCACCTGGATCGACGGCGTCAGGTCCGCGGAGCGGGTGATGCGGCTTTCGACGAAATTGCTGGCGATGTTGGTCAGCCACAGCGCCACGATCAAGAGGGCGCCGAGCTTGATCAGGACCAGCGGCGTCAGCCGTAATCCGCCGAGCACGATCGAGGCCGCATCCGAATCCAGCAAGTCCAGGGTCGGTTGAAGCTGGCCGACGACGCTGAGCGCCGCGACCAGCCATGCCGACAGCGACACCAGGCGGACGATGAACTCGTTGCGAATGACCGACGTCACCAGGCGAATGACCAGCCAGGCCAGCGCCAGCTTGGCGCAGACCGCCAGCAGATAGCTGCGGCTCGGCCAGGTCGAATGGTACATCGTGATGCGGGCGGCGATCATCAGAACGGCGAACACCGCGGTGGAGGCGCTAAAGACCAGCACGCGGGCGAAGTGCCTGAGCGGCAGCGGCAAGCCCATCGCGAACGTGGTCATGTCGACGCGCGAACGAATGGCCGCGTCGCTCGCATAGGCGATGCCTGCGCCGGCGAGGATCAGGCCAAACTGCAGATAGAACCAGGGCGAGGTGACCTCCGCGCCGAGCGACCGCGCGGTGGTGTGCAGCAACTCGATAATCTCTTTCGGATCCATCGGCAAAATCTCGTTCGGGGCCAGGTCGCTTATCAAGCTGCCCCATCATGCAAAATTGATTCGAAGCGCAGGCAGACTCCCACAAGCGCGCTGCGGATGCCATCGATACGAGGCGTCCGCAAGGGCAAGTCAGGCCGATAAACCGGGCACATTGCCGCTATCTGGAGAAATGGGTTGGCGTTCAACTGTGGCGACGATAAGGATGCAATTGCAAGTATTTGCCCAACGTTGCAGAGCTGCAAATCTTCTCTAGATTCGAGGCTTCCCTAAATTTATGGCTTCTCTCGATTCAGTAAGTCTGGCGATTTTGCTCGGAGCCGTCCTGATAATGGCCGGAATTCTCTCGAGCCTGCTGGCGCTGCGCTTTGGCGCGCCGTTGCTGCTGGTCTTCCTGCTGATCGGCATGCTGGCGGGCGATTCCGGGCCCGGCCAGCTGAGCTTCGACGACGTGCGCTCGACCTATCTGGTGGGATCGGTGGCGCTGGCGCTGATCCTGTTCGACGGCGGTCTGAAAACGCGGTTTCAAAGTATCCGTGCGGTGCTGGCGCCGTCCACGGTGCTGGCGACGGTCGGCGTATTGCTCACCGCCCTGGTCACCGCGCCGTTCGCCAAATACGTGCTCGATCTGAACTGGAGCGAGTCGCTGCTGGTCGGCGCCGTCGTCGCCTCGACCGATGCGGCGGCGGTGTTCCTGCTGGTGCATGCGCAGGGCCTGCGGCTGCGCCCCCGGGTGGGTGCGACACTGGAAGCCGAATCCGGCACCAACGATCCCTTCGCGGTCTTCCTCACGCTGATGCTGGTCCAATACATTTCGCTCGGTCAAAGCTCGGCCGTGCATATCGCGCTGGAATTCATCCGTGAAGCCGGGCTCGGTGCCGTCGTCGGCGTGATCGGTGGCCGTCTGGTGGTGGTGGGGCTCAATCGCGTGGCGCTGCCGCAAGGCCTGCATGCGCCCTTTGTCGCCACCGCGGCGCTGGTGATTTTCGGGGCGGCGCAGATCGCGCACGCCAGCGGCTTTCTCGCGGTCTATCTTGCCGGCATCATCATCGGCAACCGGCCGACGCGCGCGCATAATTCGGTGGTGACGTTCCTCGATGCCGCGACCTGGCTGGCGCAGATCGTGATGTTCGTCATGCTCGGCCTGCTGGTCTCCCCACAGCGGCTGGTGAGCAGCATCGGTCCGGCCGTGCTGGTGGCGCTGGTGCTGATGCTGCTGGCGCGGCCGCTGGCGGTGTTTCTCTGTCTCGCGCCGTTTCGCTTCAACTGGCGGGAAAAGCTCTTCATCGCCTGGACCGGCCTGCGCGGCGCGGTGGCGATCTTCCTGGCATCGATCCCGATGCTGGTGGGGCTGTCGAAAGCCTATCTCTATTTCGACGTCGCCTTTGTCGTCGTCTTCATCTCGCTGCTGCTGCAGGGCTGGACGCTGGCGCCGGCGGCGCGGCTGCTGCATGTGGCGTTGCCCCGTGCGGACCGTGGCCCGCGCCGCGTCGAGCTCGATCTGCCCGGCCAGCTCGAGCAGCAACTGGTCGGCTATCCCGTGCGCTCAAAGAGCCTGTATTTCCGGCGCGGGCTGATCCCGTCCTGGTCGAAGCCGACGCTGGTGATCCGCGACGAGCGGATCCTATCGCCCACCGAGGCCGACCCGATCGCGCCCGGCGATTACATCTACCTGCTGGCGCCACCGGAAAAGGCCGAGGCGCTGGATCGGTTCTTTGTCGATATGGCGCCGAGCACGACGCCCGATCCGCATCTGCTCGGCGATTTCACGGTGTCGGGCGAGCACACGCTGGGCGAACTCGCCGAGATCTACGGCGTTGCGGTCGGTGAAGAGCAGGCCAAGCTGACGCTGGCGGATTATTTCGACATCCATCTCGACCACGCGCCAAAGGAAGGCGCGGAGCTGGTGCTGGATCCCATCGTCCTGGTCGCGCGCAGCCTTGGCGGCGGCCGGGTCAACGTCATCGGCCTTCGGCTGCCCGAGGAAGAGGAAGTGGCCGTGCCCTTGACGCGCATGCAGCGGTTCAGGCGCAAGCTTGCCGAGATATGGTCGCAGGTCGCGGGGGTTTAGCGGTAGTTTGTAGGGCCGATTGAGCCGAAGGCGATATCCGCCGATTGTGGCCCTCAAGACGGCGGATTACGCCTTCGGCTCCAGTCCGCCCTACGAACTGGGGAGCCATCACATTTCCGCTGTTGAGGAATAGGCGGACACTCATTAGCTTGGGCCCAACGCTTGGGGAAACGCAGGAGACACAACAATGTCCGGCCCGTCCGACGATCAACTGGGCTTTGCGCCCGACTACGATGCTCCGGTCCCCTATATGCAGCGGACCCGCGATTATTACGCCGCGATCGGCTACACCACGGCCTACCGCTGGGCGCATTACATCGATGCGCCATTCCAGCCGCTGAAAAAGCCGCTGGCGCAATCGCGGGTGACCATCGTTACGACCGCTGCGCAATATGACCCCACCAAGGGCGATCAGGGTCCGGGTGCGGCGTATAATGGCGGCGCGAAATTCTACACTGTCTATGACGGCGATACTTCGAAACAGCACGATCTGCGGATCTCGCATATCGGCTATGACCGCAAGCACACGTCGGCAATCGACAGCGGCACCTGGTTTCCGTTGCCGCAGCTTCTGAAGGCGCAAGCCGCGGGGCGGGTCGGCGAGGTGGCGCCGCGCTTCTTCGGCGCGCCGACCAATCGCAGCCATCGCGTCACCATCGACACCGACGCGCCGGAGATTCTTGAGCGTTGCCTCGCCGACAAGGTCGATGTCGCAGTGCTGGTGCCGAACTGCCCGGTGTGCCACCAGACCTCGGCACTGGTCGCGCGCCACCTCGAAGCCAACGGCATTGCCACGGTGGTGATGGGCTGCGCCAAGGACATCGTCGAGCACGCCGCCGTGCCGCGCTTCCTGTTCTCGGACTTTCCGCTCGGCAACTCCGCCGGCAAGCCGCAGGATGTGGCCTCGCAGGCGCAGACGCTCGAACTGGCGCTGCGCCTGTTGGAAACCGCGCCCGGCGCGCGCACCACGATGCAGTCGCCACTGCGCTGGAGCGAGGACGCTTCCTGGAAGCTCGACTACAACAACATCGCGCAGATGAGCCCGGAAGAACTGGCGCGGCGCCGCGCCGAGTTCGACAAGCAAAAAGAAATCGCGCGCGGCAATCGGGCGGCGTGACGCGGTCTTCCTTCTCCCCTTGTGGGAGAAGGTGGCGCGAAGCGCCGGATGAGGGGTCTTTATCCGCACGTTCGGTGTTCGCCAAGACAAACCCCTCACCCGTCCGCGATGCTCCGCATCGCGTCCACCCTCTCCCACAAGGGGAGAGGGCAAGAAGAGCCAGGGAGAACGCTGCGTGACCCGACCGTTCGAAGGCGTGAAGATTCTCGACTTCACGCAGGTGCTGGCCGGCCCCTATGCGAGCTACCAGCTCGCGCTGCTCGGCGCCGACGTCATCAAGGTGGAGCGGCGCGAGGGCGAGGACATGCGCCGCACGCCGCTCTCCCGCGAATGGGCCGAGCGCGGACTTGCGCCGGGCTGGCAGGCGGTCAACGGCAACAAGCGCAGCCTGACGCTCGACCTGCAAAAGCCGGAAGCGATCGCGATCGTCAAGCAGCTCGCGGCGCAAGCCGACGTGGTGATGGAGAATTTCCGTCCCGGCGTGATGGACAAGCTCGGCATCGGCTATGCGGCGCTCTCGGCGATCAATCCGCGGCTGATTTATTGCGCGGTTTCGGGCTTTGGCCAGACCGGTCCGGCGCGGCTTGGCGCCGGCTATGACGGCAAGATCCAGGCTCTATCAGGCATCATGTCCATTACGGGCCATGCCGAGACCGGACCGACCCGCGCCGGCTTTGCGGTCTGCGACGTGTTGTCCGGTTCGACCGCGGCGTTCGGTGTCTCCAGTGCGCTGTTCCAGCGCACCCATACCGGCAAGGGACAGATGGTCGACGTCTCCATGCTGGAGGCTACGCTGGCGTTTCTTTCAGGTCAGGTGGCGGATTACGCGGTTGCCGGTCATCGCCAGCAACTCTCCGGCAATCAGGCCGTCAGCCGCCGGCCGACCGCCAACCTGTTCAAGGCTGGCGATGGCTATCTCTTGCTCGCCGTCAACAGCGAGAAGCAATACCAGTCGCTGATGAAGGCGCTCGGCCGCGCTGATGTGCTGGAGGACCCGCGCTTCGTCGACTGGTTCGCGCGGCAGGAAAACGAGCCGGCGCTACGAGCCATCATCGAGGACGCGCTGTCTAAGAAGGATCCGCGCGAGTGGGAGACCATCCTGGAAGCGGCCGGCGCGCCCTGCGCCAGCATCTGGAAGGTCGAGGAAGTGATCGATCATCCGCAGATTGCAGCGCGCGGCGCCATTCAGGAGATCGACACGCCCTATGGCCGGCTTCGTTTCGCCGGCAGCGGATTTCAGCTCGCCCATGGTGGCGGCAAACTCGACCGCATGGCGCCCGAACTCAGCGCCCATACCGACGAGGTGCTGGCCTCGCTCGGCTACGACGCGGCCGCGATCGCAGATTTGCGCGCGCGCGAAATCGTCTAGGTGGCGGCCTCGATGATGATGAAGTCGGCATCCGCGTTCGCCTGGCGGATCGCCTTTGCCTTCTGATATTCGTCGCTGCGGTAGCAGGCGGTCGCCGTCGCGAAATCGGCGAACTCGACGACGACGTTGCGTTCCCGCGCCTGTCCCTCCATCAGTTCGAACGCGCCGCCGCGTACGACAAACCGGGCGCCGAATTTTTCGAAGGCCGGACGCGCTGCGGCGAGATAATCCGGGTATTGCGCTGGCTGATGAACGCTGACACGCACGATCCAGTATGCTTTGGGCATGGTAGTTTCTCCGTTCCAGGGGTTAAGCGGCTGCAGCGATGAGAACTCAGATCAGTCCGGTTGACTTGGTCGGCCGCGCGTAGCGCTTGGCGGAAAGGCGTACCTGTTCGTCGATGTAGCTTCTCGCGATACCGATATCTCTCAGCGAGTAGTCGCTCAGGCTGTGCAGCTCCGAGGCCGCCAGCCGCTGCTGCCGCCAACGCCAAAGTCTGGCGCAGACCGTTCGCAGGGCACGAAAGGCGTCCGCGGCAAGAGAGCCTGTGTTGAGCCGAGCCGGCTTCATGATGGTGATCAGCATGGTCGCGTCTCTTTCGGAGTTTGCGCCGGTGGTGGCGTCGGGGTCACTGATGGTGATTGGGATGGTGCGTTCGGCTGCCTTCACGCGCCGGCATGAGGGTGTCGCGCAAGGCGAACGCGGTGCGGACCACCGACACCAGCACGCGCACGCCGCGCACTGCCCCCGTGAACGTTCGAACGACAGCGTCACCGATCGCCGCGGCCCGAGCGGTCCGCGCCTCTCGGGCGATCCGCTCTGTCAGCAAGAGAAACTCGGCTGGCGAGGCCCGGCGGATGTCGGACGGGCCGCCCTGCATTCCATGTCCTGCTGGCATCGTGACCTCCATCGATCGCGATTGGCGCCTCCATACTTCCGGGCGTTGCGACGGGGTCTCTTTACGACGTGGCAATGATCACATAAAATGAATAATAAAGATGATTATGATCCCGTGGAGAGATGTATGGATCTGTCCGATTTGAAGATTTTCAGCGCGGTTGTCCGCGAGGGTGGCGTGACGCGGGCCGCGGAGCATTTGCATCGCGTTCAATCCAATGTCACGACGCGCATCCAGCAGCTCGAGGACGACATCGGCGTTCCGCTCTTTATTCGCGAGGGCAAGCGCCTGCATCTTTCACCGGCGGGGCAGGTGCTGCTCGACTACGCGGACCGGCTGCTCGCGCTGGCCGACGAGGCGCGCAACGCGGTGCAGGATCCGAGGCCACGCGGAATCTTTCGGCTGGGGGCGATGGAGAGCACCGCGGCCGTCCGCTTGCCGGGACCGGTCAGCGAGTATCATCGCCTTTATCCGGAAGTGGAGCTCGAACTTCGCACCGGCAATCCCCCGACGCTTTCAAAGGCGATCCTGGCCGGCGAGCTCGATGCTGCGCTGGTGACGTTGCCGATTGCGGATGCGTTGTTTGAAAAGGTTGCGGTGTTCGAGGAAGAACCCGTGATCGTGTCCGCTGCCGGCACGCCGGCGATCGGCCAAGGCAGGAGTAAAGGCAAGAAGGAGTATTTCCCGCGAACCATCATTGCCTTCGAGCATGGTTGTCCGCATCGCAAACGGCTGGAGGATTGGTACGCGCTTCGCGACCAGATGCCGGAGCGCACGATTGAGCTCGGCTCCTATCACGCGATGCTCGGATGCGTCGCTGCAGGAATGGGCGTCGCGCTGCTGCCCAAAAGTGTTCTCACCACGTTTCCGGAGAGCAAACGCTTGCGGGTGCACCGGTTGCCGCCGGGCGAGAACAGGGCGGATACCTACCTGATCTGGCGCAAGGGCGCGGGTTCGCCGAAGATTCAGGCGCTGCGCGACTTGCTGGGTGAGCATCCTGCGGGCAAACGCACGAGCTAGGATGTCGCTTCGCCAGACTTCGTCACGGCGAGCGCTGCAAAAGGGAGAAGGCCCCAGCCTTCGGCTGAGGCCTTCTTGCGATGGCCGTCAGCTTACAGATAGCGACCGCAGACGTAGATGCGACGCGGTCCGAAGTCGGACCACACCGTCTTCCAGCAGCTTCCGCCGATGTAGAACGATCCGAAGTGATGATGACCGTGGTGATGATGGCCGTGATGGTGATGATGGCCATGACCGTGATGATGATGACCATGATGATGGCCGTGATGGCCATGACCGTGATGCCCACCATGACCGTGGCCACCCTTACCACCGGCCGAAGCCGGGGCAACAGCAGCAGCGGTCAGAGCGATCGCGGCAGCAGCTGCAAGAGCGATTTTACGGAACATAGTTGTAGTCTCCATTGTGCTAGGCGTGATTGCCTGATGCGTTCATGAGACGCGTCGCCCGCGAAAATAGTTCGAAAGATTTTTCTGAACGGGTGTTCAGGAAGTGCTTATAAACACTGGATTTCTTGAATTTCGCGCCGATCGAACGTGATCTGGATCACGGACGAAATCAGGCAGGCGTGCTGCTCGTCAGCACCTTGACGCCGCCGAGCGCGGTGACGCGTCCGTTGCGCAGCATCACGATCTGCGTTGCGAGCTGGCGCAGCTCCGCGGCATCGTGGCTGACATAGACCATCGGGATGCCTTCGTCGCGCAGTCGGATCAGATAGGGCAGGATTTCGATCTTGCGTCCCTCATCAAGCGATCCCAGCGGTTCATCGAGCAGCAGCAATCGCGGCTTCGACAATAGCGCGCGGCCGAGCGCGACGCGCTGACGCTCGCCGCCGGAGAGTTTTCCGGGCCGGCGATCCAGCAGGCCGCCGATGTCGAGCAGGTCGGTGATGCGCGCATGCTGCGCCGGATCCTCGGCGAGGCTGTTCATGCGCCGGCCGTAGTCGAGATTTTGCCGCACGTCGAGATGCGGAAACAGCCGGGCATCCTGGAACACGTAGCCGATGCGGCGGCGGTGCGGCGGCACGTGCGCGCCCGTCGAGGTGTCGTCGAGCGTTTCGCCGTCGAGAATGATGACGCCGCGGTCGGGCCGCAGCAAGCCCGCGATCATGTTGATCAGCGAGGTCTTGCCGGCGCCGGACGCGCCGAACAGGCCGGTGACGCGGCCCTCGCTGGTGAACGAGGCCTCCAGCGAGAACTCGCCAAGCTGCTTTGTGACCTCGACGCGCAGCATGGTCAGTTCCCGTGCAGACGCTGCGTGGCGCGCCGTGCGAACCACTCGGATGCGATCAGCGCGCCCATCGCGATCACGATGGAGATCAGCACCAGCCGCCCCGCCGCGCGGTCGCCATCGGGCGTCTGGATCAGCGAATAGATCGCCGAGGAAATCGTCTGGGTCTCGCCGGGAATATTCGACACGAACGTAATGGTGGCGCCGAACTCGCCGATCGCCTTGGCAAAGCCGAGCACCATGCCGGCCAGTATGCCCGGCAGCGCCAGCGGCAGGGTCACGGTGGCAAACACATGCCATGGTGCCGCGCCGAGCGTGCTCGATGCCTGTTCCAGCCGCCGGTCGATCGCCTCGATCGACAGCCGGATCGGCCGCACCAGAAGCGGAAACGACATCACGCCGCAGGCCAGCGCAGCTCCGGTCCAGCGAAACGCGAACACGATGCCGAGATTGTCGGCCAGCCACGCGCCGACCATGCCGCGGCGGCCGAAGGTGAGCAGCAGCAGATAGCCTGTGACGACCGGCGGCAGCACCAGCGGCAGATGGACCAGTGCGTCGAGAATGGATTTGCCCCAGAAATTGTGCCGCGCCAGCAGCCACGCCAGCGCGATGCCGAACGGCGTCGCCACCAGCGTTGCGATGATGGCGACCCGCAGTGAGAGCAGGATCGCCGTCCATTCCGTCGGCGAGATATCGAACATCAGGTCGAGGGACTGACCAGGAACTTGAAGCCGTATTTTTCAAGGATGTTCTTGGCCGCGGTCGAGCGCAGGAAGGCAAGATAATCCGACGTCTCCGGCCTGGCGGTCGTGGTCGCTGCGAGGGGGTAGATGATCGCTGGATGGGAATCGCCCGGGAAGGTGCCGACGACCTTGACGCCGGGCTCGACCCTGGCGTCGGTGGAGTAGACGATGCCGAGTGTGGCTTCACCGCGCGCCACCAGCGTCAGCGCCGCGCGCACGCTGTCGGCCATCGCGAATTTCGGCTCGGCCGCCTGCCAGGAGCCGAGTTTCTCCAGTGCGGCCTTGGCGTATTTTCCGACCGGCACGGATTTGACGTCGCCGGTCGCGATCCTACCGTCACCCGCGAGCTTGGCGAGGTCGAAGCCCGCGCCGATGTTCACGCTGTCGATCTTGGAATCCTTCGGCGCGATCAGCACGATGGAATTGCCGAGCAGGTTGACCCGGGTCGGCTCGTTGATGGTTTTCTTTCCGATCGCGTAATCCATCCAGTCGGTGTCGGCGGAGATGAAGACGTCGGCCGGCGCGCCCTGTTCGATCTGTTTTGCCATTGCCGAGCTCGCGGCATAGCTTACCGTGACCTTGACGCCGGTCTTGGCCGTATAGGCGGCGTCGATGTCGTCGAGCGCATTCTTCATCGAGGCGGCGGCGAACACCGTGATGGTCTTGTCCTGCGCCGCAGCGGGCGAATGGATCGCGCCAAACAGAATGAAAAAGGCGGCAAAAATTCCGGCGGGACGATACATGTTGGCGCTCCGTGCGAGTCTGCGGCGCGGTTGGCGCGCGCAAATCAGGCATTGGTTGGGTCAGGGATGCGACAGGCGGAAGCGCCGTTCCGGCAATCCCGATGACTTACGGTCGGTCGGGATATCGCTGACCGGAACAATAGCAGGCTGACCGGCCGGGTAAAGAGACCTCAAAGGGACTTCTCGTCTCACCTTGGCCTATTCGGTCGGCAGGATCGCGATCGAGATCGAATTCTCCCTGGTCCCGCTGATCTGCAGCACGAACGGGTTCGCCGACAGCTCGAATTTCATGGTCTTGCGGATGCCGTCGCAGTCGGTCGCGCCGCTGTGCGCCTTCGGTTTCAGGAATCTGCCGTTTTGCATCACGTCGACCCAGCCGCCCGAGGACAGGCTGATGCTGTAGAGGCCCGCTTTCGGCGGCGCCTTCACGCTGACGAAGCCGGCAAAGCTGCCTTCCTTCGGCGCGCGCTCCGGCGGCGTCGGCAGCCTGGCGTCCGCGGGCGCGACCATGGCGAGTGTCAGGCCCGTTGACGGCAATGTCCCGAGTTCAACGCCTGACGCAAGCGTGGCGCGATCCGGCGCGGTCAGCATCGCGCGTTCGCGTTCGATCGGCCATTTGAACTTGTCGCAGCCGCTCGGCTCTTCGGCGGCAAGAGCGGGCGCGGCGCCGAACAGCAGCGTCACCAGCAGGATTACGCGCATGTCAGTCCACCGCGATCATGACATCCGAGGCCTTGATCACAACGATGGCCTTGCCACCCGTCTTGATGCCGAGGTCATCGACGGCTTCGTTGGTGATCGAGGAGGTGATGATCTGGCCATTGCCGATATCGACGCGGACATGCGAGGTGGTCGCGCCTTTCCTGACTTCGACGACGGTGCCCTTGATCTGGTTGCGTGCACTGATGCGCATGACGGTCCTCACGAATTGATGCTGCGCGCAGCTTGGCCGCGCACAGGGTGGCTATCGGTTGAGATGTGAAGCTAAGGACCGTCGTCCCAGGAAGTCCGCCCGCGCTTACGGCGTGAGGCGCTTCAACACTAGCGCATTGCGGGCGAGAATGAAATGGCGGCTATTGCTTTGCATCCGGTGCGGTCAGCACCGCTTTGCAGGCCGGGGGGAGCTGCGCCATCGTCATCGGCGGCTTTGGTTTCGGCGGGATGAGCGGCGGCTTCGGATGGAGCACGGAATCCTTGAACCAGAAGGCGAGGTCGCCGGCGCTGCAGCCTTCGCCTTCGGTCGGATCGGGCTGGCTCTCGCATTCACCGGCGCCGGGCGGGCATTTGATCCGGATGTGGAAATGATAGTCGTGGCCGTACATCGGCCGCACCTTGTGCAGCCAGCTGCGATCGCCCTTGGCCTCGCGGCACAGCGCCTTCTTGATCGCGGCATTGACGAAGATGCGCTGCACCGTCGGCTCCTGCGCGGCGGCGCGGATCACCACCAGATGGCTTGGTGTGAACACTTTGGGATCGATGTCGAGCCGGTCGGAGCGCACCATCATGACCGCCGACGTTTCCTCGCGTTCGTTGCGCGAAAAGCGGCGGTTCGGCATCGGCGTCAGCCAGATGTCGGCGTCCAGCCCCACTTGATGGCTGGCATGGCCTGTCAACATCGGGCCGCCGCGCGGCTGCGACATGTCGCCGATCAGAATGCCGGGCCAGCCGGCATCCTTGTGCGCCTTGTTGGCCAGCCGCTTCACCAGCGCGACCATGTCCGGATGCCCCCAGTAGCGGTTGCGCGACAGCCGCATCACCTGCCAGGTGTCGCCGTTGATCGGCAGTCCCTCCGCGCCCGCGATGCAGCCATGGGCGTAAAAGCCGAGCACCCGCGTCGGCGCCGCCGCCGGCAGCAGCTTGCGGCCGAACAATTCCTTGGCGCCGATGTTGGGGTCGTTGGGGTTGGCCAGCGGCGGCAGCGGCTTGGGGTCGACGCTGCCCTTGTCCTGCGCCCATGCCATGGTGGCATTGGCGAGACCGATCAAGACCAGGAGCGGGATCAGAATCAGGCGGGGTGTCATCGGATCACTCTAGCTGCCCAAGACGTAACATGGAATCGGCAGCGCGGGACAACCGCGCCAATCGCAATTGTTTGATCTCCCACAGCATCTGCTCGCGGCATTTCCACGCTATCCCGGTTGCCCCGGTTAAGATTAATTCGGACCCTTTGCGCCCGGCCGGGCCGCCGCTCTTTACAAAGGCGCGTTTCCAAAACACATCATGCCGCCATTAGAGAGTTTTCTGGGCGGCAGGGCTCATTATGAAATTTCGGTTGGGTATGCGGCTGTCATTTGCGGCCGCGATTTTCATGTCGGCATTGGCACTGAGCCCGGCACGCGCCGCTGTCGTGGTCCAGATCGATAAATCGTCCCAGCGCATGGCTGTCAGTATCGACGGCGCGACGCGGTACAGCTGGCCGGTCTCGACCGGCCGCAGCGGCTATGGCACGCCGAGCGGCGTATTCCGTCCGCAATCGATGCATCGAAGTTATTTCTCGCGCAAATATTACAATTCGCCGATGCCGCACGCGATCTTCTTCTATTACGGATTCGCCATCCACGGCACCACGGATATCAAGCGGCTCGGCGGCCGCGCCTCGCATGGCTGCATCAGGCTGCACCCGTCGCATGCGGCGGCGCTGTTCGCGCTGGTCCAGCGTAACGGCCAGCGCAATACGCGGATTCAAATCAACTAGGGCCGTGACCTGGGCCGCCAGCGCGCCACTCGTTTGATGTCTTATTGCAGCTGGATGTTGGCCGACTTGATCACCGCGGCCCATCGATCGACTTCCTCCCGCATGTATCTGGATGTCTTGTCGACGGATCCGCCGAAAATATCGGCGGACAGTTTCCGCAACTGCTCCTGTACTTCGGGTTGACGCAGTACCTCGTTCACATCGGCATTGATCTTGTCAGTGATGTTCTTCGGGGTGTCCGGCGGCGCCACGATGCCATACCAGGCGACCGCCTCGAAACCAGGCAGCGTTTCGGCGATCGTCGGCACGTCGGGCAGCGCCGGCAAGCGGGCGGGCGAGGCGACCGCCAGCAATTTCAGCTTGCCGGCCTGGACCAGCGGCAGCGAGACGCCGAGATTGTCGAACATCACGTCGACGTCGCCGGCGAGCAGGCCCTGCAATGCCGGCGCCGAACCGCGATAGGGAATATGGCGCAGTTTCACCCCGGTCATGAGTTGAAACAGTTCGGACGTCAGATGCGAGGTCGTGCCGTTGCCTTGCGTGGCGCAGGTAAGCTTGTCGGGATTGTTGCGCAGATATTCGATCAACTCGGTCACGCTCGACGCCTTGACCTTGTCCGGATTGACGATCAGCGCGTTTGGCACCTGCGCCATCACGATAACAGGCTCGAACCTGGTCGGATCGAAGCCGAGCTTCGGGTACAGGCTTTGGTTGATCACCAGCGGTGGCGGCGGTGACGAGAGCAGCGTGTAGCCGTCCGGCGCCGAACGATAGGCAGTTTCGGAGCCGATGTTTCCGGCCGCACCCGTTCGGTTCTCGATCACGACCGGCTGGCCCCATTTTCGTGACAGCCATTCCCCGACAATCCGGGGAACGGCGTCAGCGGTCCCTCCGGCGGGAAAGGGCACGACGATCTTGACAGTGCGATCCGGATAATCTCCGGCCAATGCCGGTGCGTGAACATGCGCGGATAAAGCCAGTAGCAATGGCAGCACCGCCAAATGCCGGCCGTTCGGGGCCAGAGCCATAAAGCCGTGCATTGAAATGCTCCCGCTGTCGCTTCTCTTCCGCCGGTCTGCGCTGCCGGCGATGGCGCTTGGTGTTTCCTGCAGGGAAGGATAGCCTGAACGGACAGGCTTCCGAAGCCTTTTCGGTTTCGGAGCCGAAGGATAATACGATGCAACGAAAACGGCTCAGGGTTGTCATCGTTGGCGGTGGAATCGGCGGGTTGTTCGCGGCGAACGCGCTGATCGCGCGCGGTTTCGATGTCTCAGTCTACGAGCAGGCGTCCGCGCTCGGTGAAATCGGGGCAGGCGTGTTTCTGACGCCAAACAGTGTTCGCCAGCTGCAACGGGTGGGCCTCGGGCCATCGGTGGAGAAGTTCGGCGCCAGGGTCGGCTCCGGTTCGCATTATTTCCGTCATGACGGAGCGCCCATAGCGCCGGTTCAGGTGACCGACTCTTCCGGCTGGAACGCGACATTCGGCATGCACCGCGCCGACATGGTCGAGCTGCTGGCGGCCGCGCTGCCTGAAGGTATCGTGCGCACCGGACACCGCGGCGTTGGCCTTGAGCAAACCGGCGACGTCGCGCGTGTATCGTTTGCCAATGGCGCAACTGTCGAAGGCGACATCGTCATCGCGGCGGATGGCATCCACTCCGATCTCCGCCACTACGCCGCGCCGCCGTCGCGCCCGGTGTTTCATGGATCCGTCGCCTATCGCGGCGTGCTTCCGCATCACCTCATTCCGCACTGGCCGTCCGATAGCTGGTTGATGTGGCTCGGCAAGGCGAAACACTTTCTCACCTTTCCGGTGCGATCAGGCGAACTCATCAACTATGTAGGCTTCGTGCCGGCCGACGCGGAGATGAAGGAATCGTGGTCGGCGCCGGGTGACCCTGACATGCTCCGCCGCGAATTCGAGGGCTGGGACCCGCGGATCGGGACGCTGCTCAGCCAGGTTCAAAAAACATTCCGCTGGGCTCTGTACGATCGCGAGCCGTTGCCGGCGTGGACCAAGGGTCGGCTGACGCTGCTCGGCGATGCCGCGCACCCGATGCTGCCGCATCTCGGGCAGGGCGCCAACCAGTCGATCGAGGACGGCATGGCGCTGGCGACCATTCTGGCGCGTGCCGAGCCCGTCAACGTTCCGGCGGCACTGCTGGCCTATGAGCGCCTGCGGCGCGAGCGGGTGGCGGCGGTTCAGCGCGGCGCGCGTGAGAACGGTATGCGCTACAACTCCTCCTACGCTGATCTCGGCGTACGCGACGCCGAGATAACGGCGCATGCGGCGTTTCGCAGACAGCTCTACGATCATGATGTCGTACCGGAGGCGGAAGCCGCAGCAACCGCGCTGACGCCAATCGCTGGCGCCTCACCGGCATCTTAACCCTTCGATAACCTTGCCGGTCACCGCAAGAATTTCGGACACTTGTCGCTGATCCGCGCAAGTGACGATTCTGCTTTGGGTATTTCCTGGGTAGCTGGTCGATCGCCTTGTGCGGCCATAGGTGCAACCCGGCCGTGAACCTCGCCTCGATTCAGCAACCGTACAAATACGCACCGGTCAAATCATTAATCTGTTCTGAAGCTATCGGGTGCACAATCGCAACGCAGTGTTGCTGTGTCGTCATGCCAGCGATGACCCGAGCCAGCAGATCCGTTCGACCATTACACCCGCCAAAGGACAATTCATATGCGAGCTACTCCGTTCAACGCCTTCCTTGCTGCGTCGGCTGTTCTCCTCGCGACGAGCATTCCCGCATCCGCCGAAAACGGCGTGTCGGCTGACAAGATCGTGTTTGGTCAAGCCGCGGCGCTTGACGGTCCGGCCTCGGCCTTGGGCCAGGGCATGAAGATCGGGCTGGAAGCTGCCTTCGCCGAGATCAACAAGGCCGGCGGCGTCAAGGGCCGCAAGCTCGAACTCAAGAGCGTCGACGACGGCTATGAGCCGACCAAGTCGATCGAAGCGGCCAAGAAGCTGCTGGAGGAAGATAAGGTGTTCGCGCTCGTCGGTGCGGTTGGCACCCCGACATCCGCCGCCACCCAGCCGATCGCAACGGCGGCAGGCGCGCCTTTCATCGGTGCCTTCACCGGCGCCGAATTCCTGCGCGAGCCGCACAAGCCGCTGGTGATGAATATTCGCGCCAGCTACTTCCAGGAAACCGAAGCCATGGTCGAACGGGTGACCAAGGACCTCGGCGCGACCAGGATCGCGATCATGTACCAGGACGACGCTTTCGGTCAGGCCGGCCTTGCCGGCGTCAAGAAGGCGCTCGAAAAGCGGCAGATGCAGCTTGCCGGCGAAGGCACCTTCGAACGCAACACGGTGGCCGTGAAAGCCGCGCTGCTGGCCATCAAGAAGGCCGAGCCCCAGGCCGTGATCATGATCAGCCCCTACAAGCCCGCGGCTGAGTTCATCAAGCTGGCCAAGCAGATCAAGCTCGACGCCACTTTCGTGAACATCTCCTTTGTCGGGTCCGATGCGCTTGCAAAGGAACTTGGCGCGGCCGGCACCGGCGTCGTGATCACGCAGGTCGTTCCGTTCCCGAAGGATGCGGCGATCCCGGTGGTCGGGCGCTACCATGCTTCACTCAAGGCCAGCGCGCCCGACGCGCAGCCCGGCTTCGTTTCGCTCGAGGGTTACCTCGTCGGCCGTGCGATTGCCGCCGCGCTCGAAAAGGTTGATGGCGACCTCACCCGCCAGGCCATGATCGACGCCGTGCAAAAAGCCGGCAGCCTCGATCTCGGCGGCTTCAAGCTCTCCTACAGCCCCACCAGCAACCGCGGCTCGAATGAAGTGTTCCTGACCGTGATCCAGGCGGACGGCAGCTTCAAGGCAGTCGAGCGGCTCGAGAAGACCGGATCGTAAGTTCAGAAAGCCGCGAGCACCGGGGTAACGCCCGGCTGCTCGCGGCACTATTTTATTTTGCCGTTGTTATTTGGAGTTTTGCGATGAACGCTGGCATGTCGTGGTATCGCCTCGGCCTTCGCGGTCGCTTGTTTATGGCCTTTGGCGTCGTCGCTGCGCTCACGGTGCTCGCAAGCGGCAGCGCGATCATCTCCTACGACAGCCTCGGGCGTTCGCTGGGCGCGATCTCCGAGAAGAGCCTGCCTGAGATCACGCGGGCCTCCGAGGTCGCCAGGGCCGCCGGCGACGTCGCCGCCGCGGCACCCCGTCTTCTCGCCGCGACCGATCAGGCCGAGCGCGATCACGCCTCCAAAGTTTTGACCGCCGCGCGGCAGGAGCTCAAGCAGAGCATCGGCGCGCTCGCTCCCGATGACGTTGCCAAAGTCAGCAAGACCGCCGATCGCATCCTGGTCAATCTCGACCGGCTGCTGCAATCCGTCACCGAGCGCCAGACCATTGCCGCCTCGCGCGACGGGCTGGTCGCGAGCCTGCGCAAATCGCATCAGAAGCTTGCCGAAAAACTGTCGCCGATGGCCGATGACGCCGGGTTCAGCCTGACGATGGGCCTGCAGACCGCGGCGGACAACAAGGATCTGGAAGTCGTTCAGAAGACGCTGTCGGCGCTGGCCGACAACGAACTGGCGTCGCTGCAGGCCATTCTGGAGTTGCGCGCGGAATCCAATTTGATACTGGGCATCCTGGTGGAGGCCGCCGACCTGCCGTCCGCCGACTTGCTGCCGCCGGTCAAGGACCGCTTCACGGCGACCGCAGGCCGCCTTGGCAAGGCAGCCGCGGCCTTCAAGAATCCCGAGGCGTCGAAACTGGTCGATGAGCTGGTCAAGACCGGCAAGGACGCCGGCAATATTTTCGAGCTCAAGCAACGCGAACTGGTGGCCGCGAAGGCCGGCGCCAATGTGGTGACGGAGAACCGCACGCTCGCCCAGGAGTTCGAGAAGGAAGTCGCCAGCTTGCGAAAGCGCAGCGAAGCGGGCGCTGCCACCGCGGTCCGTGAATCGGAGGCGGAGATCGGGCAGGGACGTATCATCCTGATCAGTCTTGCGCTCGTCAGCCTTTTAACGGCGCTGGTCATTGGCTGGTACTATGTCGGGCGCGGCGTCGTGCGCCGTCTGGTGCACCTGCAGAACAGCATGAAGTCGATTGCCGCGGGCGATCTGGCGACCAATATCGCGACCGGCGGCTCGGACGAAATCGCCGACATGGCGGGCGCGCTGCAGGTCTTCAAGGACAACATGCTGGAATCGAACCGGCTGCGCGCGGAACGTTCGGAAACCGAAAAGCACGCGCATGCCCAGCGAAGGGCGGAAATGCAAAAACTCGCGGCCGAGTTCGAGGCCGCGGTCGGCGAGATCGTGCAGACCGTATCCTCGGCCTCAACGGAGCTGGAAGCCTCGGCGACCAGTCTGAGCCGGACCGCCGAAGAGACGCAGCAGCTCTCCGGCAGGGTGGAGGCGGCGTCTGAGGAGGCCTCCTCAAACGTCAGATCGGTCGCCGCCGCGACGGAAGAAATGACCGCCTCGGTTGCCGAAATCAGCCGCCAGGTCCAGGAGTCGAACCGGATCGCCGGCGAAGCCGTCAATCAGGCTGAAATGACCGACGCCCGCATCAACGAGCTGTCGAAGGCAGCCTTGCGGATCGGCGACGTCGTCAACCTGATCACCACGATCGCCGAACAGACCAATCTCCTGGCGCTGAACGCCACCATCGAGGCGGCGCGCGCGGGCGATTCGGGACGGGGCTTTGCGGTGGTCGCCCAGGAAGTGAAGGCGCTCGCCGCGCAGACCGCCGGGGCCACCAAGGAAATCAGCTGCCAGATTGCCGGGATGCAGGTGGCGACCCAGGAATCGGTCGTGGCGATCAAGCAGATCGGCGCCACCATTGGCCGGATCTCGCAAATCGCGGCGACGATCTCGACCTCGGTGGAGCAGCAAGGCGGCGCCACGCAGGAGATCGCGCGCAATGTCGAGCAGGCTGCAGTGGGCACTTCCGATGTCGCCACCAACATTGTCGATGTGAACCAGGGTGCCCGCCGGACCGGCTCCGCTTCGGCGCAGGTTCTTTCCTCGGCTCAGTCGCTGTCCGGCGAAAGCAACCGCCTCCGGCTGGAAGTCGGCAAATTCCTCGACACGGTGCGCGCCGCCTGAGCGTTTTAGACGGCTTGCACTGTGCGACGATCAGCTCCGGCTTAACGCTTCAATAACCTTGTCGACCATTGGCGCATATTGATGCGCCAGCGCGAGATTTCGCGCATTCCGTGTGCAATCCGAATGCGTGTCGCGTGTTCTTCGTGCGCTGGCTGAGATTCTGCGTGTGCATTTGCGTTTGGTCTCGCGCGCCTGTTGCAGCAACACACGCATAGCGTGAACCAGCCTTTTTAGCGGGCACCAGGGAGCCGGGCACGGGGCGCTTCGAATCGGCAAGAGATACCATTTTTTCAGACACTTATCGGAGAACATTGCACGCAGAAGGCGGGTGAGGCGCAGCAATGCCGAAGATAAGGCCAAAGACAATCAAGAAACCAAAGCGGACCTCGATTGCTCGCCTTTTCGGTCGACCGGTAAAACCCAGCCCAAAGCTTTCAGGTAATCGCCGCCATGGCCCCGCCGAGCGCAGCGAAATCGTGCGCACGCGCGCCGAGGCGGAGGCTGCGATTGCGGACGCGCGTAAATCGCATGAACGGCTGCGCGAAGCGATCGACATCCTGCCCCAGGGCATCGTGTTTCTCGACGCCGAAGGCCGCTACATTCTCTGGAACAAGAAATATGCGGAGATCTACACCCGCAGCGCGGATCTGTTCAGGCCGGGTGCGCGGCTGGAGGACACCATCCGCGTCGGCGTCGAGCGCGGCGATTATCCGGAAGCGATTGGCCGCGAGGAGGAATGGCTCACCGAGCGTCTGACCAGGCTTCACCAGCCCGGCGATCGTCACGAGCAGACGCTGGCCGATGGCCGCGTGATCCTGATCGACGAGCGGCTCACCGAAGACGGCGGCGTCATCGGTCTGCGCGTCGATATTACCGAGCTGAAACAGCGCGAGGCGTCGTTCCGCCTGCTGTTCGACAGCAACCCGGTGCCGATGATCGTTTGTTCGCTGGATGGCGAGCGCATTCTCGGCGTCAACGACGCCGCGCTCCAGCACTATGGCTATAGCCGCTCCGAGTTCGAGCGACTGACGATCCGGAGCCTGCAGGCGTTCGATCCGGAATTGCCGTGGGCGGGCGATCGCAGCAGTGACGAACAGGCGGCACGGACCTGGAAGCATGTCAGGGCCGACGGCGCGCTGATCGATCTGGCGATCTATTCGCGCCAGTTGGTTTACGGCGACCAGCCAGCCGTGCTGCTGGCGTTGATGGACATCACCGAACGCAAACGTGCCGAAGCGCGGCTTGCCTTCATGGCCCAGCACGACGGCCTGACCGGATTGCCGAACCGTACCCTGCTGCGTCAGCAGATGGACGACCTCCTGCTGCATACGCGGCGCAGCGCCGAGAAGGTGGCGGTGCTGGTGCTCGGCCTCGACAATTTCAAGGCGGTCAACGATACGCTCGGCCATGGCATCGGCGACAAGTTGCTGCGCGGCGTCGCCAAGCGCCTGCGATCGACGCTGCGCGAGGAAGACGTGCTGGCGCGCCTCAACTCCGACGAGTTCGCGATCGTCCAGAGTGGGGTGACGCGCCCCGAAGACGCCGTGCTGCTGGCCAGGCGCCTGCTGGAGGCGATCGGCGACCCCTATCTGCTCGACGGCCATTCGGTGGTGATCGGCGCCAGCATTGGCATCGCGATGTCGCCGAGCGACGGCGACGAGTCCGAGAGATTGCTGAAGAACGCCGACATGGCGCTGTCGCGCGCCAAGAACGAGTTCCGTGGCACGTTCAGCTTCTTCGAAGCCGAAATGGACGCCCGCGCCCAGTCCCGCCGCAAGATCGAGATCGAGCTGCGCCACGCGATCGAGAACGATTTGCTGCGGCCGCATTATCAGCCGCTGGTCGACCTTTCGACCGGTCGCGTCACCGGTTTCGAGGCGCTGGTGCGCTGGCCGCATCCCGAACGCGGCATGGTCTCGCCCGGCGAGTTCATCCCCGTTGCCGAAGAGACCGGCCTGATCAACGCCGTCGGCGGCTTGATGCTGCGCCGCGCCTGCATGGATGCGGCGCAATGGCCCGACGACGTCCGCGTCGCGGTCAACCTGTCGCCGCTGCAGTTCCGCGTCGGCAATCTGCTGTCGATGGTGATGGAAACGTTGAAACAAACCGGTCTGGCGGCGACGCGGCTCGAACTCGAGATCACCGAGACGCTGGTGCTGGAAAAGAGCAGCCAGGTGCTGGCGACGCTGCATGCGCTGCGCTCGCTCGGCGTCCGCATCTCGATGGACGATTTCGGCACCGGCTATTCCAGCCTGAGTTATCTCCGCAGCTTTCCGTTCGACAAGATCAAGATCGACCAGTCGTTCGTGCGCGATCTCGGCTCCAACCGCGACGCGCAGGCGATCGTGCGTTCGATCATCAGCCTCGGCAAGGGCCTCGGCGTCACCATCACCGCCGAAGGCGTCGAGACCGAAGCCGAACTGAGCTGCCTGCGCAACGAAGGCTGCCACGAAGGCCAGGGTTTTCTGTTCAGTCGCGCCCGCCCCAATGCCGAGATCATCAGCCTGCTGAAGGCGCAGCGCGGCGAGGCCCCTGGGGAGGATGCCGCGCTGGTGGCGTGAGGGACGCGCCATCCACGCGAACGGTCGGCTCCCTCGCACTGCGACAAATTAACCCGACGGGCAAAATTCCGCTTTCCTCGTCGGGCAAATCAGCGGTTTGAATTGTCGCGTCCCGCCCGACAAGAGGGGCGTTGCGCACGTCACGAACGCGCGGCGGGATGCGGTGGACGCTGGTTCACGCCTGACGATGGGCGTGGACTTGGCGTACGGCAAAACCGTGTGGTCCTGGCGCCCGTTGCCGGCGTCAAGCTGTCGGAGAAGCGCAAGCGGAAACGATAGCGACGGAGTCAACCAAGAACTCGTCTCCGGGGAGATCACGGCATAAGCCGTAAAGCCATTGCGCAGGGAAGGCCGGGTGTTCACCGCTGCCCTGTATGCTCGTGTGCAGCTTTCTTAGCACAGATCGCACACGAGACCGCGGGTGCAGCGCGCACCCGGTCTTCCCTGCGCCCTCTCATGATGAAAGGGCGGGAGGTTTCTGGCAAAGCTCGGGCGCAATGCGCCGCGAGATTGCGAAGTCACATCTGCTCTTTGAAATTTGAATCAGAACTCACCCGCCGCTTGGGATGGGCAAGGCAAAAATGCCCCACCACTGTCATTGCGAGCGAAGCGAACCAATCCATGGCTCCGCAGCTAAGGTATGGATTGCTTCGTTCTTGGCAACAGTGGGATACACGGGGTACGGCGAACCAACTCTCAATCCGTGGGCAGCGGGAAGATTATGCGTGTAGAATTCTACGGACTGAGGCTCGACCTTCCAGCAGCTTGGGCGGATGTAACTGAAGGCCTTCCAGGTGGGTCGCCCCCCAGCTTGGCTCGACCTACGGGCGCGGGTGCGATTCAATTTTCAATCGCCAAATACCGTAGCGGTGAAGAACCTAACGTGACAACCGATAGCTTGCGGGCACTTCTTGAGGAATTTTGCCAACGTAACGACATGCCACGCGGCACTATGGTGGATTGCGAAGGAAAATTGATCTCAGTTGAGGCGTCGGCTGTCACGAATGGTGAATTGATTCGTGCGAGATATTTCTCGAATGGAAGGGATATCGTTCTGGGAACTTATGTTTGCTCTGATGTTGATAATTATGAAATGAAAGAGGATTTGAGAGATTACGAAAGAATTATGAATTCCGTAGATTTCTAAAACTCGTTTCATTTCTTGGAAGTTTAGCTTCGGCAATTCGACCTGACGTAGGGAATAGGAGCGCCGATCTGGCTGTCGCGTACGAACGCGCTGTTCGGATTGTACAGCCCGATGGATTGCTTCGCTTCGCTCGCAATGACGGTAGAGGGAGCTACTTGCTCGAAGCGCCCTTCCGTTTCCCCAAATGATACGTCAGCGCCAGCGCCACGCAGTGGCGCAACTCGGCTTCGGGCACCTTGTCATCCGCGCCAAGAAGGATGGCCCGGTTTCCTTCGTAGCGCAGCTCCGGATAAAGCTCGCGAAACGTCTCGATCAGATTGGTCTGGCAATGGAAGTAAACCGCGTACTGGCCGGCCTCAGCCTTGACCTGATCGATCCGGATCGTGCTGCCGCTTTTGGTCTCCGGCGTGAGATAACTCGGCTGCCCCCATTTCAGCGTCTCTTCCAGCGCGCCGACGCCCTTGGTGGCTTTTGCGGTGTCGAAGATCAGCCGCCGCAGCGCCAGCAATTTTTCCCTCACCGGCTTGGGGTAAGCGTCGAAGACGGCGTCGACGGCGGAAGCCGGGTTTTTCGTAGGCTGCTTTTTCGTCGCGCTCTTTCCAGCCATTCTAGTTGCCGCTCCCCATCAGCGTGCCGTCGGCGGCGTGTCGAGATTGGCGAACAGTATAGCCTTGCCGGCATCCTCGTAATGGGTGTCGCGGGCCTGGATCTGCTGGGCGATGGCGTGCATGTCGCGAAACCGCCGTTCGAACTTGTTGGCGCTGAAGACGGCGGTGGCGCCGGCCATGTGATAGGCGGTGTCGACCACGGAGGCCGATTGATGGATGGTCCAGGTCGCGGCGATCCGCAGCGCGATGCGGTGCTGCTCGGTGAGGGCGTCGCCGCGCGCCAGGTCGCGCCAGACCTCGGCCGCGGTGGTGTAGAGATAGGCGCGCGCGGCGCGCAAGGTCGCCTCGGTGCGCCCGATCAGGCCCTGCACGGCGTTGTTGTCGCGCATCGCCTTGAGGCCTTGCGGCGTCTTGCCGCGCGCCAGGTCGGTGGCGGCATCGAGCGTCGCGCGCGCGACGCCGAGCGAGGTCGCGGCAAAGCCCATGCTGAACACCATGTTGGTGGAGAGCTTGTAGAGCGGGCCGTTTTCGCGGAGCGCCGCAGGGTCGTCGCGCAGCGCCGCGAATTTGTCCGGGATGAAGAGATTATCGACCGAATAGGAGTCGGTGCCGGTGCCGCGCAGACCGATGACGTCCCAGACGTCGTACATCGTGGCATCCGCCACCGGAAACAGGATGGTGCGGATCTCCGGCGAACCATCCGCCTTGTGGCGCGGACTGCCGTCGGCCTCGACGATCCGGACATGGGCGCCGAGCCAGCTCGCCTGCCGGGAGCCGCTGGCAAAATCCCAGCGCGCGCTGGCCTTGTAGCCGCCGGGCACGGCCTGCACTTCATGCTTGATCGCGCCCCAGGCAAGGATGCCGGGCGCGACGTTGAAAATCTCGCTGGCGGCATCGGCATCGAGATAGGCGGCGGTCATGGCGCAGACGCTGCATTGGCCGAGGCACCAGGCGGTGGAGGCATCGGCCTTGGCGATTTCCTCCTGCATCTGCATGAAGATCTCGAGCGGCAATTCGGCGCCGCCGAGGCTCTGCGGCAGCAACGAACGATAAAGCCCGTTCTCGATCAGGGCGGCGGTCACATCCGGCGTCAGCCGCCGCGTTCGCTCGATTTCGTCGGCGTCGCGCGCGATCAATGGCTGCAGCATGCGCGCGCGCTCGACGAGGTCGAGGCCGGGGTGCTTGTTCATGCGCTTCCTCGCATTGTCTTGTTTTGTTTGCGCGAGGGGCGATGGTGGCCCATCCGCCGCCCCCGATCAAGGCGGCGGAGAATACGCATCTCAGGCTGCGGCGCGTCCGAGATCGAGCGACGGCTGCGATGGCCGCTTCGCCGACGGGAAACTCAGCGCCACCGCGACCGCGGTAATGCCGATCGCGAAGGAGCCGACATAGAGCCAGTTGTAGGCGTGGAAAGTGTCGAACACCCATCCGCCGGCCAATGGCCCCAGCGCCATGCCGAGGCTGGCAAAGGCGGAGACCGCGCCGAACACCGTGCCCATGATACGCGCGCCGAAATATTCGCGCACCAGCACCGCATAGAGCGGCATCACGCCGCCATAGGCGAGCCCGAAAATGACGGAGAGCGCATAGAACTCGCCGAGCTGGCCGACCGCGAGATACGTCGCGACCGACATCGCCTGCACGAACAGCCCGCCGACCAGCACCGGCTTGGCGCCGAGGCGGTCGGCCATGACGCCCAGCAGCAGCCGCCCGCCGAGGCCGGAGAATCCGGCAAGGCTGTAAACGGTGACGGCGGTCAGCGGCGCGATGCCGCAGATCATCGCGTAGCTCACCATGTGGAAGATCGGTCCCGAATGCGCCGCGCAGCAGGCGAAATGTGCCAGCGCCAGCGTGATGAATTGCGGGGTGCGCAACGCCTGCCCGACGGACCACTGCACTTCCGGCGCGTCCGTCCCGCCGCTCGCAGGTGGTGCGGCTTCCGGCGCCGGACGCACCAGGAACGATGCCGGGATCAACAGTGCCCAGGATGCGATGCCGATCACCAGCATCGCCGTGCGCCAGTCATAGGTCGTGATCAAGTAGCTTGCGAATGGTGCGATCGTCAGCGGCGACACGCCCATGCCGGCCGACACCAGCGCCACCGCAAGGCTGCGGCGATGTTCAATCCAGGCGCTCGCGACCGCGACCATCGGCGCATAGAAACTCCCCGCCGCAATCCCGATCAGTACGCCGAAGAAAAACTGGAATTGCCAGAGACCTGTGGCCTGGCTCGCACCGACGAGACCGATGCCCAGCAGCACCGCGCCGGCCAAAACCACGATGCGGGTTCCGAACCGGTCGGACAATGCGCCCCAGAAGAACGCCGCAAATCCCATGGCAAGGAAATCGATCGTCGCCGCCGCCGAGACGCCGCTGACCGACCAGCCCGTATCCGTCGCAATCGGCTGCAGGAACACCGCCAGCGACAGCATCGTGCCGAAGCCGACACAGGTCATCAGCGCGCCTGCACCGACGACGATCCAGCCATAAGAGAAACCGGCGGGCTTGCTCATGCGTTTCCTCGCGCTTGTAATATTTTTTGTGTGCGCGGGACGATGGTGACCTATCCGCCGCGGCAGAGCAAGGCGGCGGATGAATGGCCGGTCACAGGTTTTCGCAACTCACCGCCAGGGTCGGGCGGCGCAAGTCGTTGAGCCAGCGGGCAAAGTGCGCGAAGCGCGCCTCAGCTATCCACCTTCAGCGCGGCAATGAAGGCTTCCTGCGGGATGTCGACCTTGCCGAACTGCCGCATCTTCTTCTTGCCTTCCTTCTGCTTCTCCAGAAGCTTGCGCTTGCGCGTGATGTCGCCGCCGTAGCATTTCGCGGTGACGTCCTTGCGCAGCGCGCGGACGGTTTCGCGGGCGATCACCTTGCCGCCGATCGCAGCCTGGATCGGAATCACGAACATGTGCGGCGGGATCAGTTCCTTCATCCGCTCGACCATGGCGCGGCCGCGGCCTTCGGCGCGGGTGCGATGCACCAGCATCGACAAGGCGTCCACCGGCTCGAGGTTGACGAGGATCTGCATCTTGACGAGATCCGCGGGCTTGTAGTCGGTCAGATGGTAATCGAACGAGGCGTAGCCCTTCGAGACCGATTTGAGCCGGTCGTAGAAATCGAACACGACCTCGTTGAGCGGCAGATCATACTTCACCATCGCGCGCGAGCCGACATACGTCAGCTCCTTCTGCGAACCACGGCGGTCCTGGCAAAGCTTCAGCACGCTGCCGAGATATTCGTCCGGCGTCAGGATGGTGGCTTCGATCCATGGCTCCTGGATCTCGGCGATCTTGACCACGTCGGGCATGTCGACGGGATTGTGGATTTCGATCTCCTGACCGTCAGTCAGGTGCATCTTGTAGATCACGCTCGGCGCGGTCGCGATCAGGTTGAGATCGAATTCGCGCGACAGCCGCTCCTGGATGATCTCCAAATGCAACAGCCCGAGGAAGCCGCAGCGGAAGCCGAAGCCGAGCGCCGCCGACGTCTCCATCTCGAACGAGAAGCTTGCATCGTTGAGGCGCAGTTTGCCCATCGCCGCGCGCAACGTTTCGAAGTCGTCGGCATCGACCGGGAACAGGCCGCAGAACACCACGGGTATCGCGGGCTTGAAGCCCGGCAACATGTCGGTGATCGGCTTGCGGTCGTCGGTGATGGTATCGCCGACGCGGGTGTCGGCGACTTCCTTGATCGCGGCGGTGATGAAACCGATCTCGCCGGGGCCGAGTTCGTCGATCTGCGTCATCTTCGGCGTGAAGAAGCCGACGCGCTCGACGTCATAGGCGGCGTTGGTGCCCATCATTCGGATGCGGCTGCCCTTCTTCATCACGCCATCGACGACGCGAATGAGAACGACGACGCCGAGATAGACGTCGTACCAGCTATCGACCAGAAGCGCCTTCAGCGTCGCGTTGCGGTCGCCCTTCGGCGGCGGCAGGCGGGTGACGATGGCTTCCAGCACGTCGGGAATGCCAAGCCCGGTCTTGGCCGAGATCATCACCGCGTCAGCGGCGCTGATGCCGATTACGTCCTCGATCTGCTGCCTGACCTTTTCGGGTTCGGCCGCAGGCAGGTCGACCTTGTTGAGGACCGGCACGATCTCATGACCCGCGTCGAGCGCGTGGTAGACGTTGGCGAGCGTCTGCGCCTCGACGCCCTGGCTGGCGTCGACCACCAGCAGCGATCCTTCACAGGCCGCCAGCGAGCGCGAGACTTCGTAGGCGAAGTCGACATGGCCCGGCGTGTCCATCAGGTTGAAGATGTAATCCTTGCCGTCCTTGGCGCGGTAGTTCAGCCGGACGGTCTGCGCCTTGATGGTGATGCCGCGCTCGCGCTCGATATCCATGGAATCGAGCACCTGCTCCTTGCCCGCCATTTCGCGATCGGTCAGCCCGCCGGTGGTCTGGATCAGGCGGTCGGCCAGCGTCGATTTGCCATGGTCGATATGGGCGACGATGGAGAAGTTGCGGATGTTGGAAATCGGGGCAGTTGTCATGGGGCGCGGGATAGCATTCACATCCCCGTGCGGCAACCATATTGCTGTATTTTAAGGGGCATTCTTCACGCCAAGCTGATTCCACGCGCGCCAAAAACGCGCTACGCACTCCTCCATGTCGACTGCATCAATTTTACCCGCCGCCGCGCGTTCCCGGCGCAGATTGTCCGTCCGGCGGCTGGCGGCATGGCTGGCCTCATGCGCCAGCGACCCCAAGGGCGCTTTGTGGCTGGTGAGCGGCTTTGCCGTGGTCCATGCCGCGCTCTGGACGCTGATCCTGGTCAATCTGAAGACCGGCCAGGACATCCATATGGACGTCGCCGAGGCGTTCGGCTGGGGCCAGAAGTTCCTGTTCGGCTATGGCAAGCATCCGCCGCTGTCGGGATGGGTGGCGGGCGCCTGGTTCAGGCTGTTTCCGGTCACCGATTGGGCGACCTATGCGCTGGCGATGGCGACGCTGGGCCTGGGGCTCGTGATCTGCTGGCTGCTGGCGCTGCGCGTGGTCGATCACCGCCGCGCCTTCCTCGTCGTGGTGATGCTCGCGCTCTATCCGATCTTCAACTTCAAGGGCTTCAAGTACAATCCGGACCTGCTGCAGCTGGTGACGCTGCCGCTTCTGGTGCTGGCCTATCTCGACGCATTCGAGAAGCGCAGCGTGAAATCCGGATGGTTGCTTGGGATCGCCGGCGCGCTGGCGCTGATGACCAAATACTGGGCGCTGACCATGATCGGCGCCATCGGCCTCGCCGCGCTGATCCACCCGCAGCGCCTGCAATTCCTGCGCTCGCCGGCGCCGTGGGTGGCCATCTTCGTGCTCGTCGTGGCGATGGTCCCGCACTTCCTCTGGCTCCGGGACGTGAATTTCGTCCCGTTCACCTATGCCGGCGAGATCTATTCGATCAGCGACCGCCGCATGATCGACAACCTCGCGCTCGGTTATGTCGGCCATAATCTGGCGCTGCTGGCGTTGCCGGTGGTGCTGGCGGGAGTAGCGCTGGCGTGGCCGTCGCGCTGGCGCAAGCCGTCTTTTGCGTTCTGGTCGCGCGGCGCGAATGCCAGCGTAAACACCACGCAGGCGCTCAATGTCTGGCTGATCCAGGCGGTGGTCGCGATCGGGCCGCCGCTCGGCGCGGTGCTGTTCCAGATCTACATCAAGACCGATTGGGGCATCCCGCTGTTCTTCCTGGTGCCGCTGGCGTTGATCGCGATCCCGGCGCTGCGGGTGCGGCAGTTGGCGCTGCTTCGGCTGACCGCGACCTGGCTGGTGCTGTCGGTAGCGGTGTTGATCGCATCGCCGCAGATCGCTGCCTATGATGCCGGCCAGCATCGCAACGAGGGGGCAAGCTACCGGGCGCGCTCCGAACTCGCCCGCGAACTGACGGAAGTCTGGCACCGGCGGTTTTTCTCAGCCTTGCCGGTGGTTGCGGCCTATAGCGATATCGGCCACCCCGTTACATTCTACAGCGCCGATCATCCGGCGGTCCTGACGCCGTACGAGCCGTGGTCGTCCGGGCTGACCTCGCTCGAAGAGGCCAAGCGATCCGGCTTTATCGGGATCTGCGAAACCGGCGACTGGAAGCTGGAAAAATGCGAGGCATGGATGAATGCCCATGCTGCCAATGGCGAGCGTATGGTGGTCACCACGCGCAGGTTTTTCTCAGGGGGGCCGGGCCCCGCCACGATCTGGAACGTGATTGTGGTGCCGCCGGAAAAGAAATAGGCGGCGAACAAGAAGATTTGGGCAAGAAAATTTGAGGGAACGCATGAATCTCGATTTGACTGGAAAGACCGCGCTCGTCACCGGCTCGACGCGCGGCATCGGTCTCGCAACCGCCATCGGGCTCGCGCGGATGGGTGCGGAAGTCATCGTCAATGGCCGCGAGCAAGCTGCTGTCACTGAAGCAATGACAAAAGTCCGGCAGGCAGCGCCTGCCGCCGAGGTGCACTCGGCGGCGGTCGATCTCGGAGGCGCCGAAGGCTGCGCCGCGCTTACAGCGCAATTTCCCGAAGTCGACATCCTCGTCAACAATCTCGGCATCTACGAGCCGAAAGGATTCTTCGATATCGAGGATCCCGACTGGACCAGGATGTTCGAAGTCAACGTGATGAGCGGCGTGCGGCTCACCCGGCATTATCTGAAGCGGATGCTGGACAACAAGGATTGGGGCCGCGTCGTGTTCGTCTCCAGCGAATCCGGCGTCTTCATTCCCAAGGAGATGGTTCACTACGGCTTCTCCAAGGCCGCCCAGCTCGTGGTGGCGCGCGGCGCCGCCGAACTCACCAAGGGGACCAACGTGACCGTCAATTCGGTCATGCCGGGGCCGACCTGGGTCGAGATGGCGCCGGTGCGGCTGGCCGCGCGTGCCAAGGGCATGGGAACGACCGTCGACGACCTCGTGGCGCGTACCTTCAGCGAACGGCGGCCGGCCTCGCTGTTGCAGCGCTATGCCGAGCCCGAGGAGATCGCCAATCTGATCTGCTACGTCTGCTCGAAGGCCTCCAGCGCCACCAACGGCGCCGCGCTGCGCGCCGACGGCGGCATCGTCACCAATCCGTTTTGAGATGGCGATGATCTGGATGGGTGGTGGGCACGGCGCAGCTGCGCCTTTGCCCACCCTACCAGAGCGCAGCGCTACGAGCGTCTAGCGCTCAAACGCCTTCTTCGTTGAACTTGTCGGCGACGAGACCCGCGATCGCATCCACCGCGGCCTGCGCCTCGGGGCCGGTGGCGGAAACCGTCACTGTCGTGCCGGGGCCTGCGGCCAGCATCATCAATCCCATGATCGAGGTGCCGCCGACGGTCTCGTTGCCGCGCGTCACCCAGACCTCGGCGTTGAAACGCTCGACCATCTGGACGAATTTGGCCGACGCGCGCGCGTGCAGTCCGCGTTTGTTGATGATGAGAAGTTCGCGGGAAATGGCGCCGGCCGGCACGCTCGGCCCGACGTCGTTTCCGGGCGCGGCCTCGTCGCTCATTTGCCGGCGAGCACGCGGCTGGCGATGGTGACGTATTTGCGACCGGCTTCCTGGGCCATCGCGATGGCGTCCGGAAGCGAGCGCTCTTCGCGCACCTTGGCAAGCTTCACCAGCATGGGAAGGTTGATACCTGCGAGTACTTCCACCTTGGGGCGGCTCATACAGGAGATCGCCAGGTTGGAGGGTGTGCCACCGAACATGTCGGTAAGGATAGCAACCCCATCGCCACTGTCGACGCGATTCACCGCTTCGATAATGTCGCTTCGACACAAATCGGAGTCGTCCTCGGCTCCGATCGTAATCGCTTCAATTTGTTTCTGCGGACCCATGACATGTTCGAGCGCCGCCCTGAACTCGTCGGCAAGGCGCCCATGGGTCACAAGCACTAGACCAATCATCGGAAACTCCTCGCGGGTGCTTTTGGTGCACCGCACGAACGCGCCACTTTGACCATCCAGAGGCCCCGCGCAAGAGGGCATCTTGGCTATTCTCCCGGAAATCGGTGGCAAGAGAGGGGAGCCTGCGCCGGTCTTATTCGGTCGCGATAGTGGGGCTTATATGGTTACCAAACCCCTTCACACAATCGGCCGTATTATTACCGGAAGGTGAACTTTCAGTTGTCGTCAGCGCGGCGACAACCAGCGGAAGGGGCTGAAAGCCGGTTCCGACAGGGATTCTTGGTATCAAAACACCATTAAGGCTGACTACAAGGGCTTCGGGCGGTGGCAGCCGTTCCGCGTCGTCAGCCGCGAGATCGACAACCAGACCGACTACCGCCTCGCTGACGCAATCACAGCTACGAATCCCGAGGCCCCGGATTTCGATCAGGCCGGCCAACTCAGCCGCCGGGCGGACCCACAATTCTCCGGCCAGTGTGTCGAGATGGACACGGTCATCGCCCACCAAAATGGCCGGTGGAACCTGGCCGGTACGGCCGGCCAGAATCAGGTCGAAGGCCAGCCGTGACTTGCCGGAACCCGACGGCCCGCGGATCAGGACGGCGCGGTCGCCAACCAGCACGGCGGAGGCGTGCACGCTGGCATTCTCGGTCATGGCGTCGGCAGCCTGACCACGAAGCGCGCGCCCGATACCGTCGGGTTGCCGTCGGCGTCGGCCGGACCGGCGCGGTTTTCCGCCCAGATACGCCCGCCATGGGCCTCGATGATCTGCTTGGAGATCGACAGCCCGAGGCCGGAATTCTGGCCAAAACCCTGATGCGGCCGGTCGGTGTAAAAGCGCTCGAAGATGCGCTCGAGCGCATCCTCGCCGATGCCCGGGCCGTCGTCATCGACCACGATTTCGACTTCCGAACGGACGCGGCGGCAGACGATGCGCACCTTGCCGCCGGCGTGGGAGAACGATTGAGCGTTCGACAGGAGGTTGGAGATGACCTGGCCGAGCCGCGAATCATGGCCGGGCACCGAGAAGGTATCGGTCGGGGTGCGGCCCTCGAAGCGCGCCTCGACGGAGACGTCGTGGCCGAGCTTGGTTTCATTGGCGACCGAGGTCAGCGTCGTCAGCAAGCGCCTGAAATCGACCGGCGCCATATCCTGCCGCTGCAGTTCGGCATCGAGGCGGCTGGCGTCGGAAATGTCTGATATCAGCCGGTCGAGCCGCCTGACGTCGTGTTCGATGACGGCGAGCAGGCGCGCGCGGCTGTTTTCATTGCGCGCCAGCGGCAGCGTTTCCACCGCCGAGCGCAGCGAGGTCAGCGGGTTCTTCAGTTCATGGGCGACGTCGGCGGCAAACATCTCGATTGCCTCGATGCGGCTATAGAGCGCGTTGGTCATGTCGCGCAGCGCGCCGGAAAGATGGCCGATCTCGTCGCGGCGGCGGGTGAAGTCGGGAATTTCGACACGGGTCTGGATGCGGCGGCGAACGCGCTCGGCGCCGTCGGCCAGTCGCCGCACCGGACCTGCGATCGTGCTCGCCAGCAGCAGCGACAATACGATCATGACGGCGGAGGCGACGCCGCCGATTTTCAGGATCGCCCAGCGCTCGGCGCCTACCATCTGGTCGATGTCGTCGCCCTGGGTCGTGAGCATCAGCGCGCCACGCACCGCGCGGAAGTGCTGCACCGGCACGGCGACCGACACGATGACCGCGCCGCGCTCATTGACGCGGACCATGCTGCTCTTCTGACCGCCCAGCGATTGCGCGACTTCCTGATAGCCTTTGCCGCCCTCGGGGCCGAGTTCGCGATAGATCGGCAGATCGCCGCGATTGAACCAGGTGCGGATCGCGGTCAGCGTCCGCTCCGCAATATTGGGCTTGTCGGCCGACGGTGGCGGCAATTCGAACCGCAGCACGTCGCCGCGGGCAAACAGATTGCGGCTGTCCAGGATAAGCCCGCCTTCGCGGTCAAAAATACGTGCGCGCGTCTTGGTCGGCGCGATCAGGCGGCGCAACACCGGCGCGACGCGCTCCGGGTTGATCGGAAAGTCGGAATACTCGTCCGGTATGCCATAGCTTTCCCCGGGCTTCAGATCGAGCAGGCGGTCGGGATCGACGGTGATGGTGCCGCCCTCGACGGTGGCCGAGGTCGCGATCGCTTCGGAGATGATCTCGGCATACACCAGCAAGCTCTGCGCGCGCGCCTCGATCAGGCCGGCGCGGAATTGCGACAGATAGAGGATGCTCGCCACCAGCGCGACGAGGCCCGCCAGATTGAGCGAGACGATACGGCGGGTGAGACTGGAGAAAGAGAGTGCAAAGAAGAATTGTCCGGCGCGACGCAACCAGCCCAGCGGCCGCCGCCAGCCCTGGCTCTGCGCCTTGTCGTCGGCAACGTAATCCCGATCGAGGGACGCAGATGCATCCTCGTTGTTCCGGCCCCGATCAGGCTGCGTTCGATCTAGCAATGGCTAAAACTGCCGGTTGTCTCGACTGTCCCTGCAAGCGCTGCTCGCGCGCTCAATCCTACCCCAGACGCGCCAAGGCGTCAGTTAACGAGCCGCTCGAGCATGATCCGGAAAAGTGGACACCGGTTTTCCGAAAAGATCATGCTCAAACAAAAAAGACCAGAAGTGCAGATCAGGCTTCCTTGAAGCGATAGCCGACGCCGTAGAGCGTCTCGATCATCTCGAAATCGTCGTCCACCACCTTGAACTTCTTGCGCAGCCGCTTGATGTGGCTGTCGATGGTGCGGTCGTCGACATAAACCTGATCGTCATAGGCCGCGTCCATCAGCGCGTTGCGGCTTTTCACCACACCGGGCCGCGTCGCCAACGCCTGCAGGATCAGGAACTCGGTCACGGTCAGCGTCACCGGCTCGTTCTTCCAGGTGCAGGTGTGACGCTCCGGATCCATTCGCAGCAGGCCGCGGTCGAGTGCACGTGCATCCGGCTCCTTCGGTGCGGCGGTCGGATCCTTGGGCTGTCCCCGGCGCAGCACGGCCTTGACGCGCTCGACCAGCAGGCGCTGGGAGAACGGCTTGCGGATGAAATCGTCGGCGCCCATCTTGAGGCCGAACAATTCGTCGATCTCTTCATCCTTGGAGGTGAGGAAGATGACCGGCAGATCGGACTTCTGCCGCAGCCGCCGCAGCGTCTCCATGCCGTCCATGCGCGGCATCTTGATGTCGAGGATCGCAAGGTCCGGCGGCGAGGTGCGGAAACCATCGAGCGCCGACGCACCATCCGTATAGGTCATGATGCGATAGCCTTCGGCTTCGAGCGCGATCGAGACGGAAGTGAGAATGTTGCGGTCGTCATCGACCAAGGCGATTGTGGGCATGAGCCTGCTTTCGAAAGAGAAGTGGCTTAAACGGCGGGCAATCCAGCCATGCGCCGTATAAATGGGCTTCGTATTCGGTCTACGAGCAATGCAAGCTGGGCTGAAGTGTGACCGAGTTCCGCAAAAACATTCCGCGGACGATGCGTAGCACCCATATAGCACCCTCAAGGCCTGAGCAAAGGGCCTTTTTGCAGTAAAATGGCTGGAAAAACCCATGCAACCGACGGCTGATTTTAACCCTTCCAAACTGGCCCGCTCGCTGCTGCGGCGCAGCCGGCAGGGCGCGTTGGGAACCCTGATGGCCGGCAGCGGCGATCCCTATTGCTCGCTGGTCAATATCGCCTGTCATTTTGACGCCTCGCCGATCCTGCTGATCTCTCGGCTGGCGCTGCACACCAGGAATATCCTGGCCGATAACAGGGTCTCGCTGATGCTGGACGAGCGCGCCGCGGGCGACCCGCTGGAGGGCGCCCGGATCATGCTGGCGGGGCGGGCCGAGGAGGCCGCGGGCGACCAGGCTGAGATCCTGCGCCGGCGCTACCTCAACGCCCATCCATCCGCGGAAGTCTTTGTAGACTTTAAGGATTTTTCGTTCTTCCGGATCGCACCCATAGGCGCCCATCTGGTCGCCGGCTTTGGCCGCATCATCGACCTGACACCCCAGCAGTTCCTGACCGATATCAGCGATGCGGAGGGGCTGCTGGAGGCCGAGCAGGGCGCCGTGGAACACATGAACGAGGACCACCGCGAGGCGATGAACCTCTACGCCACGCGCCTGCTCGGGGCCGACAGCGCCGACTGGGCCTGCACCGGCTGCGACCCCGATGGCATGGACATGCAGGCAGGCTCCGCCACGCTGCGGCTGGATTTCCCGGAACGGGTCACCAACGGGACTGCCCTGCGCAAGATGCTGGTCCGGTTGGCGGGCGAGGCGCGGGCCCAAGAGCCCGCCAAGCCCTAGGCAGCCACGCGAAAGCGGAATTTGAACGGCGGCGGCTATTCGCGCGACCTAATCGACGCCCGCGTCGAGATGGCCAAAGGTCAAGTCCGCATCATGAATTCCCGCAATCGATTGGTATTTTCGCTGTGCCTCGCGCTGCTGGCGACAACTTGCCTCAGTGCGCCGTCCTCGGCGCAAAAGAGCGAGACCGCGGCGGTCAGCGCCAAAATCAACGAGCTCAGCCGCGCCGGAAAATATGCCGAAGCTGTTGCGCTGGCGCAGGGGCAGGTCGAATCCCTGGAAAAGAAATACGGCCCTGCGCATCGCGACGTCGGAGCCGCGCTGAACAATCTGGCGCAGCTCTATGGCAGTCAGGGCCGGGACGCTGAAGCGGAGCCGCTGTCCAGGCGGGCCATTGCGATCCTGGAGAAGACGGCTGGCGCCGAGTCGCCGGAGATCGCCGCCGCGCTAAACAATCTCGCCGCGCTCTATCAGCGCCAGGAGCGCTACGCCGAAGCTGAGCCGCTGTTCAAGCGGGCACTGGCGATCCGCGAGCGGTCGCTGGGATCCGGGCATCCCGACGTCGCGCAGTCCCTGAACAATCTCGGCACCCATTACGAGAAGCAGGGCCGCCACGACGACTCCAAGCCGTTGTTCCGGCGCGCGCTGGCGATCTATGAGAAAGCGGCGGGTCCGGAGCATCCGGCGGTCGCGACGCTTCTGAACAATCTGGGTCAGGTCGAGAAGGTCGAGGGCCACTTTGCCAAAGCGGAGCCGCTGATCAAGCGCTCGCTGGCGATCCGCGAGAAAGTACTCGGCCCCGATCATCCCGACGTGGCGCGTTCGCTCAACAATCTGGCGGAGCTTTACGATGGGCCGACAGACCGTGTCCGTGATGCCGAGCGGCTGTTCGAGCGGGCGTTGGCGATCCGTGAACGCGCGGTCGGCCCCGATCATCCGGATACCGCCAGATCCATGAACAATCTGGCGCTGTTCCAAGCAAATACAGGTTACCCGGAAAAGGCGTTGCCGCTGGCGCTGCGGCTGATCGCGAGCGGGCGCGGGGAGCTCCGCGCCGTTCTTCCCGTGCTCGCGGACGCGGAGCGCAACAAACTGATACCGACCGACCAAGCGCTGGATGCGATGCTCAATGCGATCCAGCGCGGCACCCAGTCGTCGGCGGCGTCGGCCGTCAACAAGCTGGCGGTGCGGCTCGCCGCCGGCAACGACCGGCTCGCCGAACTGGTTCGCCGGGATCAGGATCTCGCCGCGGAAACGGAAGCGCTGGACAGGGCTCTGGTGGCGGCGGTCTCGAAAGAGCGATCGAAGCGAGACCTTGCTGCCGAGCAGCGGACCAAGGCCAGGCTTGCCGCCATTTCGACCGAACGCTCGTCGTTGCAAAAGACCTTGTCTGCGGAATTTCCCGATTACGCCGCGCTGTCGAATCCACTGCCAATGACGGTGAAGGAGATTCAGTCGCTGTTATCGGGCGATGAGGCGATGGTGCTGCTCACGGTCACGGTAAAGGACAGCTACGTCATTGCGATCACGCGCGAGGGATTTGACTGGTCCCCGATCGGGCGTGGCTCGGAAGGGCTGCATGAGTTGGTCGCCGATTTCCGCCGTGGACTGGATATCGCCAATGCCGGCGATTCGTCGGGAAAATCCACGCTGTTCAATCTCGAATCCGCCCATTGGCTGTACAACCACCTGCTGGGCCGCGTCGAGTCACGGCTGAAGGACAAGCGCAGCCTTCTGATTGTTCCCACGGGCGCGTTGACGGCGCTGCCGTTTCATTTGCTGGTGACGGAGAAGCCGCCGGCCGCGATCCCGGAAAAACTCGACGGTTATCGCGATGCCGCCTGGCTGCTCAAGCGTCACGCGGTGTCGGTGTTGCCGTCGGTCGCAAGCCTGAAGGCGCTGCGGGCGATTGCCCGCAAGGATCAAACCACCAAACCGATGACCGGTTTCGGCGATCCGCTGTTCAATCCGTTGCAGGATAGCACTGGCGACAAGCGCGGCGCAGCCAAGCCGGCGGCGATCAAGTCCGCGGCGCGCGGCGTCACCAACGTCGCCTATACCGACTTCTGGCAAGGCGCCGGGGTCGATCGCGCGCGGCTCTCTCGCGTGCTGTCGCAACTGCCTGATACCGCCGACGAGCTCAATGCGGTCGCAAAGGATCTCGGCGTTTCCGAGAGCGATATTCATCTCGGCGAGAACGCCAGCGAAACCACGGTCAAGCGCGCCCGGCTCGCCGATTACAGCATCGTCTATTTCGCGACCCACGGTCTCGTCGCCGGGGACGTGAAGGGGATCGCCGAGCCCTCGCTGGTGCTCAGTATTCCGAAGCAGCCGTCCGAACTCGACGACGGCCTGCTCACGTCGAGCGAAGTGGCGCAGCTGAAACTCAACGCCGATTGGGTGGTGCTATCAGCCTGCAACACGATCGCCGGCGACAAGCCCGGCGCCGAAGCGCTGTCGGGATTGGCGCGATCGTTCTTCTATGCCGGCGCGCGTGCATTGCTGGTGTCGCACTGGGCGGTGGATTCAGCGGCCGCGACGCGGCTGACGACATCGACCTTCGATCGCCTCAAGGCTGACCCGAAGCTTGGCCGGGCCGAGGCGCTGCGCCAGTCGATGCTGGCCTACCTCAACGATACTTCGTCGCCCCGAAATGCCTATCCGGCATTCTGGGCGCCGTTTGCGCTGATCGGCGAGGGTGCGCCGCGCTGAGCTTTACCGTGGATTGTGCGGCGCAAACCAAATGGTAGCGCTATCGCGCGGCTGATGGTCGCGTGTTGAGCGCTGCAAAACGCCCCGCGCCGCAACAAGTGTTTGATCCAGATCAAAGCCTTGGCTGGAATAAACCAAAATGCGCGGGATCGGCTTGGCAAGCACGGCGTTGCCAAGTATTAGGTCGCCGGACCGGAGCCGGAAGGCTATATTCAGTGGTCACCGCGACAGAAGCGCGTTTAGCGGCATTCGCGCGATCGAGATACGCGGGTTCGAGGAGGTTCTTCGTGCAAGAGACGGGTCTACGTAACGGTGCCTTTGGCGCCGATAAATTTGGCTTAAAGAAACTCAAAGAGGTGCATTGGAACCTCGGAGCGCCGCAGCTCTACCAATATTCGCTGTCATCCGGCGAAGCCGTGCTGTCCGCCGATGGCGCACTGTGCGCCGACACTGGCGAGTTCACCGGCCGCAGCCCGAAGGACAAGTTCACGGTGCGTGACACCTCCACCGAGAAGATGTGGTGGGCCGGCAACCAGTCGATCACGTCGGAGCAGTTCGACGCGCTCTATGCTGATTTCCTGAAGCACGCCGAAGGCATGACGCTGTTCGCGCAGGACCTCCATGGCGGCGCCGATCCGAGCTTTCAGATCAAGACCCGCG